>JBMFXK010000067.1:0-9573 GCA_049964315.1 Clostridia bacterium
ACCATACTGACACAGGCACCGACGGGAACCGTTGGAAGCATGGTAGGTACGTCGACAGGGATCGAACCCTTCTACGCTCTCACCTACTTCCGGCAATCTCGCCTCGGCTTCGACGAGCAGTACGTGCCTGTGGCGGAGGAATGGAAAGAAGCGCACCCCGGGGAGGACCTTCCCCCGGCTTTCGTGGGGGCAATGGACCTCACGCCAGAAGAGCACATCTACGTCCAGGCGGCCATCCAGCGCTGGACCGACTCCTCCATCTCCAAGACGGCGAATGCGCCGAGCACCTACACGGTGGAGGACACGGCACGCCTGTACGAGCTCGCTTACGAGCTCGGCTGCAAGGGTGTGACCATCTATCGCGACCAGAGCCGCCAGGAGCAGGTCCTGCACCTGAGCGACCAGAAGTCGTCGGCCGAGACGGTGGAGGCCGTGCCGGCTATACGCCCGGCACACTTCCCCTCTAACGTCGAGGTGTACCCGGTCCCCAACCAGGTGGTGGGACGCACCTACCGCCGCGAGACACCGGCCGGGACCGCTCGGGTGGTGATCAATGAGGTTGACAACGACCCGTTTGAGGTGTTCATGCTGCTTGGGCGCGCCGGTTCGGAGGTACAGTCGTTCATGGAGGCCCTCGGCCGGATCATCAGTCTGTTTCTCCGCTCGAGCGGCGACCTATCACCCCGCCGGCGCCTGCAGCTGGTGGCAGACCAGCTGAAGGGAATCGGTGGCGCCAACCAGATGGGCTTCGGGCCTGATCGGGTGCTGTCTGTAGTGGATGCCATCGGGCTCATTCTGGACCGGCATCTGAATCCCGACCGTCTGAACGGCAATGGCGGAGAGGTGTCGGTCTCCCGCGAACCCTCGCCGTCAGCAAAGGCGCCGGCCGCCCAGCCGAAACTGGATCTCTGTCCCCAGTGCGACGCGCCCACGCTCGTGTATGAAGAGGGATGTGCGCACTGTCAGAACTGCGGCTACTCAAAGTGTTAGGGTCAGGCTGACGGAGTCCATCCATAGCCTGGGCCCATGCTGGAACAAGGCGGCGGGGATATGACTAAGTCATGCCCCCGCCGCCCCTACGCTCGCGGATCATCTGCTGGTGTTCGACATGGGTGAGTGGCCATAGAAAGGTCTCGCGGCTACCACCAGCTCACGGGTTCCGGAGGGCACCTCCTCCGCCATAACAGTCTGCGACCTGGCTGGTATCGTTGTAGCGTCCGACGGTGACTCCTTAACGTCTTGGCGTTACCGTGAACCTGATGTGATGCTTCGTGGCTCATAAGGTCAGCATCTATCTGGACGAACACGCACATCGTGAACTAAAGGCAGCAGCGAGCAGGTTAGGACAATCCCTCTCGGAGTTCATGGCCCGGGCCGCTTTGGAGTCCTTGCGGAAACCCAGCCGCCGCGAAGCCGTTGAAACCATGGACCGCTTGCGCGTGCAATTTGCGTCGACCTTCACCGCACAAGAAATCAGAGATATGAGGGATGCAGGGCGCGTATGAGTGAGCTCATTGTCCTCGACACCTCAGTAGCAGTGAGTTGGGTATTGCCTGACGAACAGGGCGACAAAACGCAATCGTTAAAGCGCCACGCTGTGTAAGAGACGCCCAGGTCCAGCTGATAGTGCCACCCATCTTCTGGCCTGAGCTCCCCAATGTGCTGGTCGCCGCCGTCCAGCGTTCACGGATCAGCATCGATTGGGCCAAGGCTGCCCTCGGCGCACTGGTCGCGTTTGATATTGCAGAATACAAGTGCTGCCATTTCGGACCGGCTTGGCGCCTACGATGCTCAATACGTTGTATTGGCCCAACAGACCGCCGGGATCCTGTGGACTCTCGACCAACGGCTCGCTAAGGCTGCGCGTGACCGCGGCATAGCGGTCGCCCCGTAGACAAGCAGCTGTCATCCACATTGCCGCAGTTCGCCCGGCACCACGGCCCCGCCCTGTCCGGTGTCGCCCGGCGTACTTCAACCCCGAGTTGGGCCAAGCACCGCTCCCGGGGGGTGCTGACGCGGGCAGGTGGATACTCACCACCGGGCCTGGTGCCGTACGTACAGGACCTTCTCTCCATTTGGCGTCGGTATACTGGGATCATGGATAGTCCCGACGCAGTTCCTGACGGCCCACGCGCCCAGCATGACGTCCTCCGTGCCATCGTCGAGCGGATCGCGAGTCACCCCGGTGTGATGAAGATCTATCTGGCGGGATCGCTCGCGTCGGGCCAGGCCGACGCATACTCCGACGTGGACCTCGTGGTCCACGTGGATCCCCTTTGGACCACCCAGGTTTGGATGGACCGTGAGCAGCTTGTGGCCATCTGTGTCGAGCGCGTCCTGGACCTCGGCCACCAGTGGGGCGGCCCGGACCTGAGCTATGCGGTACTCTACCAGAACGGCGTGTACCTGGATCTCACATTCGTTGCGTGGATTTAAGTCAACTTCGTAGACACCTCAAAGGAGGGACGAGGGCCCGTTACGCCGAGCGCGTCGTCTGCGCCGCTTCGGCCGGGGTGCAATACCCCACGGCGCTGTGGAGCCGCTGCCGGTTGTAGAAGATCTCGATGTACTCGAAGATCGCCGCGGTCGCCTCGGCCCTTGTCCGGAAGTGGCTCAGATAGACCAGCTCCTTCTTCAGCACGCTGTGCCACGATTCGATACACGCGTTGTCCCAGCCGTTGCCCTTGCGGCTCATGCTGCTCGTCATGCCGTAGCGGGCCAGCCGGGCCTGGTAGGCGTGGGCCGCGTACTGACTGCCGCGGTCGGAGTGATGAAGCACCCCGGACGGCGGGCGATGCCGCGCCACCGCGCGGTCCAGCGCGGCGAGGGTGAGGGCCTGCGTCATGGACGGCTCCAGCGCCCAGCCCACGATCTGGCGGGTCGCCAGGTCCTCCAGGGTCGCGAGATACAGCCAGCCTTCGTCCGTCGCGATATACGTGATGTCGGCCATCCACACGGCGTGCGGCTGGGTGGCCGTGAACTGACGAGCCAGGACATTGTCGGCTACCGGATAGGTATGCCGCGATGAGGTGGTCGCCTTGTACCGCCGGACGACCCGGGCCCGGATCCCGGCCGCGTGCATCAGGCGCGCCACCGTCTTCCCGCTGATCCGCTCCCCCTCCCGCCGGAGCTGCGCGGCGATCTTCGGGCTCCCGTAGCGTCCGTGGGTGGTCGCCCAGATCGCCCGAATCCGCTCCAGCCGTTGTCGCCGACGCTGGGCGGCCGCACTGGGCGGGCGGCGGACCCAGGCGTAATACCCGCTTCGCGAGACCTGGAGCACCTGACACATCTTCGTGACCGAGAAGGTGAAGCGGTGGTTCTTAATGAACCGGAACCTTACTTCTGGCCGTTGGCGAAGATGCGCGTCGCTTTTTTAGGATCGCGTTCTCCTCTTGGAGATCGCGCACCTGGCGTTCCAGGTCGCGGACCCGGTGGTCGTCGGCCCGCAGATGCCCGCTCCCGACGAAGGGCTGGGTCGGATGCTGCCGCGCGGCCTCCATCCACTTGTACAGGGTCTTGCGGGGAATCCCCAACTCGCGGGCTACGACGCTGGCGGGCTTGTCCTGTCGGGCCGCCAACGCCAGCGCCTGCTCTTTGAACGGATCACTATAGCGTTGTCCGGCCATCCCGATCACCTCAATGGGTTAGATTGTCGTCCCCCATTCGGGGTGTCTACGATCTGAACCTAACTCCAGCGGAAGGATCCGCGACACACCACTCCGGCGTGGAGATCTGGTCGCGTCGGACGCCCCCAGCGGCACCCGCGCCCCCAGGTGGCGGAGAACAACGCCGACCGGGCTCGGATCCCGATCCGTTGGACGACGCATTGCGGATGTTCTGGCTGGGATCGGTGTTGTGTGCGAAGTACCTGGCGCGGGGCCATCTCTGGACAGGATTATGGTTCATCGAGAGCCGGAGGAACCTGTTCCTGCGGGCCTGGCGACTGGCCCATGACCCGGACAAAGTGGATTGGGACTGGGCCAAGGTCCATGACCATGTCCCGGCGCCTATTCTGAACCGGCTAGCCGAAACCGTGACCCCCCTGCACCGGACCGACTTGACCCGAGCCCTGACGGCTCTCATGGACCTCATGGACGGGCAAGGGCCGGCACTGGCTGAAACCGGCGGCACGAACTACCCCAAGGCAGCGGCCGCCGCAATTCGGGACCAAGTCCTTCGCATTCTGGGGGCGCAGTAGGGCCCGAGCGCCGCCTCCTCCGCCGCTGGTTGGGCGCGTGGCCGGTCCACAGGGCCTCCGCCAGCCGGTGAAGGCCAAGCCCCGGTGTCCCCGTCGCCCGGAGCGTTCCCTATTGGTGTTCCCCCCTGAGTGCATACATGGCGCAGCCATGGTTTAGGGTGTGCCCGCCGCTGGATCCCCTTGCTCTATGCCTTCAGACACCATATCTCCCTGCGGTGCCGGACACTGCGGCACCGGGTGGCGTGGTCCTTATGGGCAGCCGACCGACGCGGAGGTGGCCGCAGTTCATAGCCCTATGCTCAGCTGATTCTCACGAACAGCTTCCGCGATTGTGTACACTCTGTTAAGGAATGGTTAACAAAGCTCCGGGCGTCTCACGATGGCCGCAGCCACAAAGCGCCCGAGCACGCTTGGAGGCTCGATCTTTGTTACGCAAGACCCTGGCCATCACGTCATTCGACTACCATTGGGAACACATCATCAACGCCTCCGCGGGGCATTACCCGCTCCTGAACGACCTCGGGATCGCATTGGCGAAGTATGCGCCGGAAATTTGGGCCGCCATCTTTCTCCTGATGTGGTTCTGGCCCCCGTTGCGTCAGACGCGATCACGGCGGGCGGTTGTGTATGCGGTGGCGGCGGGAGCACTTGCGCTGGTCGTCAACGTCCTCATCAGCCACGTGGCTCCCTACCGGCCGCGTCCATTCGTGGTGGAGCCCCACACGGTCCATGCATTGATCACGCACGCCCGGGACAGTTCCTTCCCCAGTGACCACGCAGCGGGAAGCTTCGGGTTTGCCATCGGCCTCATGTACGCGGGCGCGAGCGACGGCATCCTCGCCCTGCTTATGGCCCTGGCCGTCGCCTGGGCACGGGTCTTTGTCGGCGTACACTGGCCCACCGACGTGATAGCCGGGGGCGTGGTCGGCATCCTCGTCGGATTGGTGGTTCTGGCCGGTCACCGCTACCTGGACTGGCTGGTGAATCTCCTCTTTGCCATCTTCCGTTTCAAGGCACCGGCCCGCCGGTACCGGCAGGAGCGCGGCTAGCCCGCAGCGAAGCTTCCTTCATGACCACCGTGAAGGGCATATTTCTGGACCTTGACGCCACCATCGTCGCATTTGAGATGGTGGGTGATACTAGCTGGCGTGCCGCCATTGCCGGTCACCAGAACCGCCTGGCGCCATTGACGCCCGAGGAAGCATTCACGTCTATCAAGGCGTCGGCACGCCGGTTCTAGAGCAACCCCGACCGCCAGCGGCTCGGGCGCCTGGATCTTCACCGCACGCGCCGCACCATTATCTCCGGGGCCTTTCAGACCCATGGCATCGACGACGCGATCCTCGTGGGGGACCTGGCCGACGACTGACTACGACCGGATCCGGAACGAGGCGGTGTACGTCTTTCCCGGAGCGGTCGAGGCCATCCGCCAGTTCAAGGCCGACGGACGGCGGTTTGCGCTCATCACGAACGGTGCCGCCGAACCTCAGCGCGGGAAGATTGACCGCTTCGGGCTCGCGAACCACTTCGACCTCATCCTGATCGAGGGCGAGCAGGGCATGGGCAAGCCGGACCCGCGCGTCTACCAGCAGGCGCTCATCACTTTCGGTCTGGTTCCCTCTGAGGCGGTTATGGCCGGGGACAACTGGGAGTGGGATGTGATGGGTGCCGCCCGCGTTGGCATCATCCCCGTCTGGGTGAACCCTGGCGACAAGCCGCGTCCGGATGGCGGAACCCTTGACGGCGTCCTGAGTGTCAGGACGATCGCCGAACTTCCGGATATTATCTGATGGCGCGGCGGCATCGGCTGCCCGACAGCAAGCTGTCCGGGCGCGGTGGGCTCTCAAGGCCCTGTGGCCGCGAGACGCCCGGGGAGGGGATACCAGGAACCGGAGGACATGATGGAGAGGATGGAACAGTCTCTTTGGGGCCAGGTGCTGGAGGCCATCGCATCCGGCGCTCGCCTGACCGGATTCACCCGGCTGGGCGACGGCACCACCAACGACATAGTCCGCCTCGCCTACGAAGCCCCGGACGGAAGCGCGGGAGAGGTCATCGCACGCCGGAGACGCGGAGCGGCCGCGTATCGGGACGGGCTCAGCACTATGGCCTACGAGTTTCAGCTGCTTCGTTTCCTACACGCCCACGGCCTTCCTGTGCCCCGCCCTCTGGCCCTGCTGGCGAAGTCCGGTGACGGGGAGCGGCCCATTCTGGTCTCGGAGTTTGTGGCGGGCTCCTCGTCCATGGCGGCGGCCCACATTCCCGCCGCCATGGACGAGGCGGCGGACCTCCTGGCCCGGGTCCATGCGCTGGACGTGCGTGCACCGGCGCTGTCATTCCTTGTCAAGCGGACCTTCCCGGTTGAACGGGTCGCCACCATGGCGAACGCCGCCGTCCTGCTGCACGGCGATTTTTGGCCTGGCAATCTCCTCTGGCGGGATGGGCGGGTGGCGGCGGTGCTGGACTGGGAGGATGCTGGCCTCGGAAACCCCCTCATCGACCTGGCGGGCACCCGGTTGGAACTGTGGCTCACGTACGGGCCTGAGGCGGCAGAGCGGTTCACCAAACGGTATCAGGCGGCACGGCCCCAGGTCAGGCTCGAGTATCTGGCACCGTTCGAGCTCCAGGTGGCCTCCCGCGCCCGGCCGCTTCTCCCGTCCTGGACATCAGACCCGGTCCGCCTACGATCCATGAGCGCGGCTCTCGATGCCTTTGCGGCCAACGCCCGGCGGCAGATTTAGCCCGCAGGCGGGTCGAAGTAGGGCGGGTCTCCCGGCTGCCAGGCGAGTACCGCTGCCGGATACCCAAGCTCGGTGAGCTCACCCGCCGCCCGCCAGGCAAAGCCGGCCCGGGCCTCGAGGCTCCCGCCCGTCTGTTCACACACAAACACCGCCACCGTGTACTCCACCACATCGCCGTTCGGGTACACGCTCAGGTGAGGCCCCACGACGCCCGCGAGATGCACCGGACGCACACGGAGGCCGGTCTCCTCGAGCACCTCCCGCACGACCGCCTCAGCGGCTGGCCCCCCTGGATCCAAGGCCCCGGCGGGAAGACCCCAGTGGCCGTTGTCCGCTCGCTGCAGGGCGAGGAGGCGGCCTTCAGGGTCGCGGATGAGGGCGGCCACGCCCGGCATCATGACCAGGGCCGAGCCGATGACGGTCCGCAGTTCGCGCAGGTAGGGAGAGATGGGCATCGCTACTTCGGGGCCGGGGACGGCGCGACCTGAATGCCGCGCCCCGCCGGCACTTGGCTCGGCGCCCGGCGGTTTCCTTCGCCATTAAGCCGGTTCTGCCCGACCACGTAGTTGGCCACCGGCGTGAGCCGCAACAGGCGCACGGTCGCCACACTGGCCACGGAGGCGGCCACGAAGGCCAGCGTGGACAGGCCCCACGGTCCGAGCCAGCTCAGCCGGGGAGCCTGCTCCAGGACCAGGTGCAAGAACAGGGTATGGACCAGGTAAATGCCAAAGGACGCGTCCGCCACCCACATGGTCACCACGGAGAAACGGGAAAAGCGTTCGCGTACTTCCTCAAACCACGTGCCCGCCGCCAGCACCGCCGCCATTACCAGAGCGGTGTACACGGTGGACAGGGGCTGGAAGACACTGGCTGCCGCAGGCGGAGCGACATGCCACGCCATATCGGCCGCGTAGACACCCGCCACCAGCGCCATGCCCAGCGCCAGGCCGACGAGTGCGTGGCGGCGGTGGCGGCGTATGACATCGGCCACCGTGGACCAGTGCATGGCGGCAGCCGCGCCAAGAGCGAAGTCAAACAGGTACGTCGTGGCCCAAAGCTGCGGCGCCGCGCCCGGAATGCCCAGGCTGGCCAGCGTGAATCCGCCGATCTGAATGATGAACGCGCCGAGAAGCAGCCAGCGATCGGGGATGCGGCGCTCCAGCCAGATCCAGAGCGGCACGATCGCATAGAACTGGAAGGTGATGACGAGATAGTAAAGGTGGCCGGCCCCATTGGGCACCTCCGCGAGCCACGTGCGCAGGAACGGCAGCACGGGCCACAACGGTGTTGACAGCGCCAGAAAGAACCCCAGCCAGATGAGGTACGGGACGCCGGTGTTTTGAAAGCGCTTCTGATAGAAATTGAGCCAGCGGGGCCGCTTGTAACCGTATGCGTATACCAGCACGAAGCCGGTCACGGCCATGAACACCTCGCGGCCAAACTGCAGCCAAAGCTGAACCAGGCCTTCCGCCACAGGTGCGGCGGAGCCCGCACCGAAGCGCACCGCGTGCACGGCCACTACGGCCAGGATGGTCGCCGCCCGCGCAAAATCCACCGCATACACATGCCGCGGGCGATCGGTGACCGGCTTCATGACGGTGGCACCTGACATCGGCGTCTCTCCTCTACCGCGCCAGGGTACGTCGCAAATATTAAGGGCGGGTGAAGAGCCGTTGAAGCAGGGCTCAAAACGGACGTCATGTAAGCGCAGACAAGTTCACAGCTCGTCACACGCCGCCAGGCCAACCTTGGCGCTGTAGAACGTCGCTCCGCCGCCGGCGTCAGACAGCTCCTGCCCTGTCAGCTGGTTGATATTGGTGCCGTCCGCCTCGTGATTCCATCGCACCGCGTAGCTCACAACTGTCCCCGGCACCGCCACGTCACTCTCCACCGCGCGAAGACGCGTGGAACCGCGTTGATTGAAGACGCGCACCCACTGCCCGGCGCGAATGCCGAAACGATCGAGGTCGGTCCTGGACACGAGCAGTTCTGGCACCGGACGGCGTACCTGCAAACTTTCTACGTTCGCAAACGTCGATTTGATGGTCTCCCGAACTGACGGCGTAATCAGGTGCAGCGGATATCGGGAGTCCTCCACCTCCGGCACCAGATTCCGAATCGGCGGAGGGTCAAGGTGAAAGCGGCCGTCCTTGGTGGGAATCGGGGTATCGATGAACACGCGCTGCTCAGACGCCAGGCGCACTTTCGCCACCGGATGCTCGCTGAGCGAGTCGTACGTGATGCCCGCCATCCAGGGCGAATCCACGTCGAGAGCCGTGCGGATCAGCGTTTCATCATCCTCAAACAAAGCCGGATGCGACAGCCCCATCGCGGCCGCCAGCCGCCGGAAGAATTCGGGGTTGCTCACCGCCTCCCCGGCCGGCTCGGTCCCCGGACGCGCCAGCTGGATATAGCGATGCCAGTAGGATGTGTGCAGGTCGAGCGTCTCCATCCCCATTGCGGCCGGCAGTACGTAGTCGGCATAGCGGGCGGTGTCCGTGAGCATTTGCTCGTGGACGACGACGAACAGATCGGGCCTTGTGAGTCCGCGCAGCACGGCGCCCTGGTCCGGCGCGGTCGCAGCCGGATTGGAGTTGTAGACCACCAGCGCCTTCACCGGCGGGTCAGACAGTT
>JBMFXK010000068.1:0-9568 GCA_049964315.1 Clostridia bacterium
CCATGGCAAACCGCGGGTTGGGCATCGGGCCATAGCCGGCGTAAGACGATACGTACACACTGGTGGACGTCTTGCCGTTAATCACCTGCTGGGCGGTCCCCGTCTTCCCGGCCCAGGTGTACCCCTTTACCTGGGCCGGGATGCCGGTCCCGTACCCTACCTCCCGCTCCATCATCACGTGGAGATCATGCGCCACCAAGGGGGAGATGGCCCGGCCTTCGCGGACGGGCAAGAAGCGCTTCACCACCTGGCCGTTGGGGGCGAGGATGGCCTGTCGGATACGGGGTTTCATGACAACCCCATCGTTGGCGACCGCACTAATCATGGTGACTTCTTGCATGGGGGTCACCGCGATGCCCTGACCAAAGGCGATGGTGGCGAGGTCCACGGGGTTGACCTGGGACGCGGGAATGAAGATGCTGTCGCTGTCTCCCGGCAGGCCGATACCCGATGGGTGGAAGAAGCCGTACGCCCGGGCCATCGCGTATAGACGGTTCACCCCCAGTGCCAGTCCCACGTTCATGAATACCTGGTTGGAGGACACCTCAAGTCCGCGGGTGAATGAGATGAGGCCCCAGCCGCCCGGCTGCCAGTCGTTGATGCGCACGCCGTCCACAATCTGGTATCCCACCGTGTCAAACATGGTGGTGGGGGTCACGACGCCGTCCTGCAGGCCGGCGGAGGCGGTGACCGGCTTGAAGATCGAACCAGGCGGAATCGGGTCCTGCACCGCCCAATCCGTGTAGTCCACAGGACTGAAGGCGTAGTACTTATTGGGATCGAAGGACGGGTAATTGGCCAGTGCCAGCACAGCGCCGGTCTTCGGATCCATGATGATGATGGTGCCGTTCTTCGCCTTCCAGCGCTTCACGTCGGCCGCCAGCAGCTTTTCGGCCTCGCGTTGAATGGCGCCGTCGATGGTGAGCTCGACACTGTCTCCCGCCACCGGGGCGGTGTAGCTTTGGGTCCAGGCCGGGAGCGGCTCTCCATTGCTGGCCACGGCCACGGTCTCCTGACCTGACTTGCCCGCGAGGATGGCATTGTCCTGTTCTTCGATGCCTGCCACGCCTGTTCCGGTGGCGTTCACAAAACCCACCACCTGCGCCGCCAGGGGGCCGTCGGGGTAGATGCGCTGCTCCGTCGGAACCACCGTGATGCCTGGCAGCAGGGTCGCCTCGTTCAGGAGGGCCTGACCCCGAGTGCTCGATACATACGGGTCAATGAGTCGGTACCACGAGGTTCCCGTGAGGGCGCCCCGCAGCTGGGCGACGGAGTAGGGGAGTTCACGGGCCAGGAGGCGTGCCTCCTGGGTCACGAGGGCCGGGTCGTTGGTCGCCTTGGCGGTCTGCTCAATCACGCGCGGAGCAGCAGTCACGGTGTAGGCGGGCTCGTCCAGTGCCAGGACGTGCCCGCCCGCGTCCAGGATGGCGCCGCGCTGCGGGGCCAGCGTGAACGTATGCACGTCCTCCACGCGAGCCATGGCCGCGTACGTTCCGGTATGCAGGATCTGGATGTCGGCCACACGCCACAAGAGCCAGGCAGCCCACAAAACGCCGGCCAGCAGCACGACGGCGATCCGGATCTGGAACAAACGGCGGCGAGCGGGTTTCGGGGGCCTCACGTCTCGGCACCGCCTTTCGGCCCATCACCAACGTGCTGAAGGGTTTGGAGACAAGCTCGAAAACCACGGGACGGTTTTATCACAGAGGGCCCGTCCGGCCAAGGCCTTTTGCCGAATTGAGGAAACCAGTCAGGGGAGCGGGAGCAAAGGCGCTCGGGCCAGCTGCGAAAGCCGCCACTCGCCGACCAGGCGGGCGTACGCACACTGCGCCGCGTGTGCCACCCCTTCCGACCGGCCGGCCAGCAAAAGAGCCGTAACCAGCGGCACACTCTCCGGGAAGATGCGCACGAGTCCGTCGATCTGTCGACGTACTCCCGGAATCCAAACCCCGGCTTTCGTATAGAGATAGGCGACGAGCTCTTCGGCAAAGCGATTGCGCACATACAGTAAAGACGCAGGGTCACCCGCCCGCGACAGCGTCTCCAGGGCGTGCAGGGCGTGCCGCAGGTTCCACACCTGGTAGGACAACAGAGCGGCGCCAGGCGGTCTGGTGCCGGCGAGGTAGGTCTCGAAACGGGAAACCCATGCCAGCCCGACGCCCTCCGGATTGAAGAGAACGCGGGCTCCCTGGAAGGTGGCCCGGGCGGGAGGGCGCGCCCAGGGGTCGAGGTCATCCAAGGGAGCGTAGAGCACTTCAATGAACTGGTCGTCGTGCAGGCCCGCGAGGACCGAGCGCGGGCCGATACGGGTGATCGCGAGGATGTCGACGTCACTGGCGTCATCCGCCTGCCCACGGGCCCACGACCCGGCCACCAGCACGGCCTGGAGGCCAAGATTGCAGCCTACGTTCTGAACCGCCCTGAGAAGCTTGTCCCAGTTCGGCTCCACGGGCTTCCTCCTTCAGCCGGAAATCCTCCCAGACAAGGGAACTGGTGGGGTTTCCTTCATATGGTGAATGGTGGTGAACGGGTGAACATACTGCCGGAGGAGCGTATCATGGCCCAGTTTGAAGACAGCTTACCGTACCACCCCTGGGGAAGTCGCGATCTTCAGTTCCAGGATCCATCTGTCGCCGGCACCGACGTCAAGATCCTGCAGACCTTGTTCAACCAGTTCCTGCGGCACTCGGCACCGCGGCCCGGCCCCATCGCGACCGTCCTCGTGGAGGATGGGGTCTTTGGGTCCCACACCGCGGCCGTCGTGCGGTCATGGCAGCACTACTTCCGACTGACGGTCGACGGCGTGGTGGGGGTGGAGACCGGAGCCACCCTGGGTCAGTATGGTCAGGCATATGGCGGTCCCCCCTTTGGGGTCCGTTACATCGATACCGTCGGGGAGTCTGGTGGCGACGTCATGGTGCTGCAGAACCGCCTCAACTGCTACCGCTACGGGAACCGGACCGGATCGTCGGCGACCGGCACCTTCGACGCCAGCACCCGTGACGCCGTGCGCCATCTCCAGCGCGACCTGAACCTGCTCGGCCTCGATGCGGGAGTGCCTGTCGACGGCCTGGCCCGCTTCGAAACCCTGGACGGCCTGGCCGCATACACCTACCTGGGAGGCCGTACCCTGTACAGCGGCCGCCACGGGATCGATACCCTCTGGCTGCAGCGATTCCTGGCCGCCCGCGCCTGCTACGGCGGTGCCCCGGACGGGGTGTTCGGACCGGCCACCGCCCGCGCCGTCAAACAGTTCCAGGCTGCGTCGGGACTCCCGCCCGACGGATCCGTAGGCCCGCTCACCATGTATCACATCGGGAAGCACTTCAGTCATCCCGTTTCGTCCTGGCCCTAGTCACCGTCCGGACCCCTTTGCAGGTTGATGGGACCCGAGAGACAGGCTCAGGCGACTCGCGACAGGAGGAGAGATATGCCCGAGAACGCCCCCATAGACGAACGGGTGGTCTTGGTGGGGACTGTGCGTGCATCCCAGCAACAGGCCGAACGGTTCACGGCCGGCCGCCCCATTTCGATTGTCACCGATATCATTTACGAAGAGGCGATGGCGCGATCCATCGACCCGGCCTTTGCCTTGGCCGAATCCATCCTCGAGACTGGCTGGGGCAGCTCGCCTCTGGCCCAGAGGCATCACAACTGGTACGGTTTCCAGGCCTACTATGACGACCCCGGCCGCTTCCGACGCTTTCCGGACGATCGCACGGGGATCCAGGTGCCGCTGGAGTACATGCGCACCACGTACTTCACCCCGGGGGGAACCTGGTACCGTAACGGGGAGGGGCTCACCCTCGCGGGCTGGGCGGAAAAATGGGTGGATGGCCCGCCGGCCCACTGGGGAGCCGCCCTGCGCCAGCTGATTCTGCTGATGGCGGCGCTAATCAAGATCCCCACCTAAGCCTTGCGGACGACGTAGAAGCGTGAACAGTCTATCAACCGTCGGAGCGATATGGCACAGTCGACCCGGTCTGAGCGGTTTGCCCACTTTGCGGCGGGGGCGGCCGGGGAGTCTCCCCTATACGAGGTGCTCGCGCGGGAGATTGCCGCCGACGCACACCTCCTGGCCCTGGCCAGCTTTGCCCGTCCCGGGCAGCCCGCGCCGAACCTCCTTTTGGCCGCTTGGCCGTCGTACACGACCTCCTCCTGGCGGGCGCCGACCACCCTCTACGCCACTTCTACGCTGACCTGACGCCCGCGCCAGAATCGCCGGCCAATATGTGCCCGCCTGCTTTCGGGACGTCTGTCTACGACACGCCGCAGCCCTCAACCTGCCGGCTGCAGACGCGGCTCGTGCAGACCAATAAAGTGCAGGGGGCATCGTATCTGTATCCGGTGTTCGGCCTGATTGAGCAGGAGATGGATCTCCCGCTATCGGTAATTGACCTGGGGCCCAGCGCGGGCCATCTCTTGCTGTGGGACCGGTTCCGATATGACTACGGGACTGGTCCGCTCGTGGGACCGCCCGAGGGACGCCTGACCCTGCGGGCGGAATGGCGAGGAGAGGCCCCGGCTCCGCCCCGGCTTCGCACTCGGGTGGCATTTCGGCGCGGCGTCGACTTGAACGCCCTGAACGTCCGCAACCCGAGGGATCTCCGCTGGCTCCAGGCCCCGAACTGGCCCGAAGCACCCGACCTCCGCGTGTTCTGGACGCGGCCGTGCGTGAGGGTGCACAGCACTGCCGACACTCGTGGAAGGGGATGGGGTGGAGCTCCTGCCGTCGCTGCTGGAGGAAGTCCGCCTGGCACGGTCCCGGTGGTCTTCCACCTGCATGTGGCCAACCAAATGCCGCCCACGGTACGAGAGCGTCTTGTCCGGCAAATCCGTGCCAGGGGCCGCACGCGCCCCGTGGTGCACCTGGACAACAAGGTGCATCCCGAGCGAGGCCTGTATCTTGATGTGGTATCGCGCACCGGCGCCACCAGACGCCGCCTTGGCCTCGAGGACGGACACGGTCGCTGGTTCGAGTGGCAGGCTTGCCCTCCCGTCCCTTTCTGGGACACTTAACCCAAGAGCCCCAAGAGCCCGACGGTCAGAAACCCCGCCGCTATCACGGCCAGCGTCACCTGGGTGCCGGTTCCTATAGCGCGTCGGCCCATGATGGTGCGGTTCCGTGCCACGAGGCCGAGCAGCACCAGACTGACCGGCATCCACAGCGCCCCGGCCGCCTGAGCCCACAACGCAATCCAGCCCGAGGACAGGTGTGGCGCCAGCACCACCGCCGCCGCGCCGGTCAAGGTCACCACGTGCACCCCCATCCACTTGCCCCGATTGGGCGCCTCGGATGGGCGGCGCGCACCGCGGCCGACCGCTTCGCGCACCGTCCACAGCGACGACAGGGACACCGTGCAGGCGGCCAGTAGGCCCGCGTCAAATAGCCCGATGGCAAACAGGATGCCCGCCAGGTGCCCACCCTGATGAAAGATCCAGACGACCGGAGACTGGTAAGCCGCCTGGGATCCGGGCGTGAGCGCACCGAGCAGCAGCACCACCGTGGCCATCACCACCATGGCGATGACCCCGGTGGAGAGGTCCCAGACATACTGGCGGCGCGTTCGCGTGGCGCCTGCCCAGACCGCGTTCTGCTGCCAGTAGATCATCCAGGGTGCGATCGCGTTGCCGGACATGGCGAGAAGCAGGAACCACGGATTGATGCTGCGGGACGTTACGAACACCGTCGCCAGGGCATCGGGCGTGCGGTGGAGGAGGATCAGGGCCGGGATAAAGGCCAGGTTGGCCAGAGCGGTCCACAGCAGCAGGCGTTCAATCCGTGGATACACCTGGGCGCTGGTGAGATAAATCACGAGGCCGAGGGTAATCAACAGGGAAACTGGCACGGGCAGGCCCAGCAGTCTCAACGCCAGCGACATGCCCACGAACTCCGTGACCAGGATTAGCAAATTGATGCCGTACAGCGCCAGTGCTTCCACCATGACCGGCGGCTTGCCGATCCCCCGTATCAGCACCTTGCTGTAGGGAAGCCGCGTGGCCCGGGCCACCCGCAGTGCCACCCACTGGATGAAGAGCGTGGGCAGCACCAGGACGAGGAGGGCCGGCAGCATGAAGGCAAGCTCGTGGCTAGCACCGGTGACGAGATACGAGAGCATGCCGCCGGCATCGTTGTCCGCGCACAGCCCGATGACACCCGGCCCGAGAGCCGCCACGAAGAGGGAGAGACGGGGCACGACGCCAAGGAACCCTCGGGGACGGCCCGGCGCACCGGGCAGCGGGGCCGGGGTCAAGCTTCCCCCGTCCGAAGGTGTGAGCTCGGCGGACTGGGGCGCACGATCCTGCCGCGCGCGGCGCGTGGCCTCGCGCTCCGATTTCGCCATCGACCTATGCCCTCCCGCACCCGTTGTCAATAGGATGCACTGCACCCATATGAATCGCAGGCCAGGTGGTGCCTGGTCGCACCGGGGGTGGTGGAGACGAGCACGCGACTGGTGCATCTGGTGCGAGAGCGCATGCGTGAGAAGCGCCTGTCGGTACGTGCACTGGCGAGACAGGCTGGCATCAGCCACTCGGCGGTGTCCCGTCTATTGAACGGGCGCTCCCATGCTACGGTCAAAACGCTGGGTGCCTTAGCGCCGGTATTGGGCTTGACGCTGGAAGATCTCCTGCTCATCGACCCGGGTGGGCATGAGGAGAAGGAATACCCTGGCCTGCTTGAACACTTGGGCGTGGATTCCCGGTCCCCTGCATTGGCGCGGCGGGTGAGGGGGGAGCTCGACCGGCTGAGAGCATTTGCCGGAACACGCGAGGGGAGAATGGTGGCGCGTGACCTCTTCTTTCGCAAGGTGGAGGACCTCGGAGCCACCGGTCCGCTTATGGACCGTCTGCGTGCGCTCCATTCGGTGTATCTGGACCAGGAAGCCGAAACACCCGCCGTGCGGAGCGCCGCCGGGAGTGCCGTACTCTATTTCATCCAGGCCGTCGACGCCATCGACGACTTCCTGTGGCCCATCGGTTATCTGGATGACGCCATCGCCATTGAACTGGTCGAACAGGAGATTGACCGCCTGCGAGGGGAAACGGCAAAACCATAGGTTGGCCGGCGGCGGGGCAGACGCCTGTCCCCGGCTTGTCTAGGCTCGCCGGTGAAAGCGGGAGCGGCCAGGCAGTCGGCGATCGTCACCCGTGCGGTGGCGTGACCAGGGACGGGACCAGAATAGAGGGATGGCCCAGTGCCGCGTAGGCACGCGGCCGCCACTCACCCCGGCCGTCTTGTGGCAGAGCGCCGTCGTCGCCGTCACGAGCTCTCGAAAGGGCGCAGAGCGTACGGATGTCGCCGGGGCCGACTCAACGAAGGGACGTACGTTGTTGCCTCATCTGAACGCGCGCGATCTGCGGAAACACGACTATGGACGGACGGGCCGGGATCCGGGCAACAAGCAGGCGGTGCGTGCGTCCGTAAACCCAGCGTCCGCCAGTGCACGGACGAACGTGGCGCGCGTCCGAGAAATAGATCCGTACAGAGACCCAGACCGAGGTGTCCTCGCGTTAAAGGGCTCCCAATGGCCGGGAGGACACGTCCCGATAGCGCCGCTCGAAGGACTCAAGGCGTCTCTGAGCGTGCCTGATGAAGCTCGCCGACGCTCTTCGCGATGCTCCGCGCCTGCACGACCACACGCTCGAGAAGTACGGGCAGCGCCTGAAAGCAGGCGATTTGAGGTGAAAGCGCGCGGCCCTTTGGGTTCAACTTCAGACCCTGACCGGCACTTCGAATGTCCTTCTTCGTGGCGGCCACCGGGGCGTCAACCCGGCGGGCGTTGCGCATCAGTTCGAGGGCTGGCGTCTCGCTCCGGTTCATGAGTACGTCCCCACAGCAGTCCAGCAAGTCCTCGGTGCCCTGACGCAGCTTGTCCACGGCCCGTTCCGCAGCTGGCAGGCTGTTTGGGCGCCATGGGAGGAGATTGACCACCACGGCGACCATGGTGCCCACAGTATCTACGATGCGGTGAATGGCGGAGGTGGTCACATACGCCTTGGCGGCCAGGATGAGGAGGGCGCTCGTGAGCACCTGTTGATGGCGGCGACGCCGAGTCCGGGCCCCGTGCCGACCGCCAGGGCGGCGCACGCCACGATGAAGATGATCCAGGCGTTGGTCCCCGTAGTCCGAAACTCAAAGAGCGCCCGCCCGACCCCGACGGCAATGGCCAGCGTTGGACGCCGCGCGAGTACGCCTTGAACACCGTGACCTGCATGGTGAGAAGAGCCGCCATGGGGGCGAACACCGGGAACGGGCGGTCGACGATGCGCTATGCCGGGCAAAGGCGGCGAGACCGTGCGGGCCGACTTGAAAACCTGGTGCGTCAGTCCCCACCCGTACCCGCTGGCTTCGTATAACAGCCCCTCCTGCCAGGGCCATGCCCACCCGCCTCTGAGGCGTGGCGCATCGAGGGCGATGCGGGCATGCAGGGGCCGTCGGGGTGAGCGGTCCGCGCTGCGCCCGCCGTTAGAGGAACCGCAACAAAAACGCGTCCACGCGCCGAGCCAGCTCCTCGGCGTGAGGTCCCTGCAACAGCTGCTGCGCATGAGCGTCTCCCGGAAACACGTAGTGCTCTTTCGGTGCGCTGAGGTTGGAGAAGAACTCCGCGACCAGGTCCGCGGCTCCCTCCCTTTGCGACCACACGAGCAGCTTGGGCGTGCGCAGGCTGCGGGCCGCTGCCGCAGGCAGGGGCATCGGCGACCATCCCACCAGCGCGGCAAAGGCGCTCGGTTCGCGAGAGGCGGCGTTAAACACAGCTTCGCCGCCCATCGAAGCTCCCAGCGCCACGAGAGGGGCTCCGGTCTCGGCGCGAATCCAGTGGGCCGCACCCAATACGTCCTCGTATCGGGCATCCGGGCCTAGGGCGCCCACGGAAGAGCCATGGTACGTCCGGAAGTTGATGCGCAGCACCCCGTAACCGGCGTCCGCCAGATGGTCTCCGTAGGCTCTGAAACTTTCGGCATCATAGATTCGCCCGTGCGCCAGCAGCACGGATCCCCGCTGCCCGCGGCGCCAGTAGCCCTCGACGACCCCGGCATCAGCCGTATCCAGATGCACCTCATGCCAGTCGTTCACGTGCCACACCTCCGGCCGTTCCGCATCGTAGCACGGTGACGCGCCGGTGCGCACCGCGCAGGACGAAGCGCCTGCGGGTCGACCGTCCCACGCGGGGAGGAGAGTCACGGACGCCCCCATGACGATCGGGAGTCAAGGGACCCGCCGGGTCCTCGCGCGAGACTGGACCACGGGGGCGGCGGCCACGACTCTCCGGCCTCCCCAGCCTGGACGCACGGCCGATTCGTCGTCTCACTGTTCTCCCGCCCACCGCCCCGATGGGGACAGGCCCGTTGCGGTCCTGGGCACTGACGGTACCGATCAGTGCCGGTCCTATGATGGTGGTCTTCCGGGTAAATTGGACTACCGGCTGTCAAGCAGCCGTCCCCGCGCCACCGTTGCCGCGAGTCATGATGCCCCAGATCGGTCTCGCCGGCATGGTCGAAGCCCAGGGGCCCTTTCCTGATGGCAGTTTTAGCTGCCTGGGTAGGCATCACGGCATTCGTGGTCTGC
>JBMFXK010000069.1:0-9560 GCA_049964315.1 Clostridia bacterium
GCCCTCCTGTCGGAGGCGCGCCGCGGGCGTGCGGTGGAGGCCGGCCAAGCGGTCACGGCCGTTCTGGGGGACCTCGACATGCCGGGAGCCGCAATCGAAATTGCGGTCGAAGCCGCAGACGCGTCGCAATATGGTGAGGACCGAATGCTCTGGCACTTTCGGCCCGCGCCCGGCGCCCAGTGGAAGAATCTGGCCGATGCAGCTTCGGGCGGCGAGATGGCGCGAGTGACGCTTGCCCTGACCCTGGTGGAGCCGGAACGTGGCCTCATGGTCTTCGACGAGGTGGACGCAGGGCTGGGCGGCCACGCGGCCCGCCGGGTGGCTGAACTCCTGGACCGGCTCCGACGGAGCGGAACCGCGGTCATCACCGTCACGCACCAGGCCGTGGTGGCGGCGACGGCCGACCTCCACTACCGGGCAGAGAAGCAGGAGACGCATGGAGGTTTCTACGAGGCGCACTTCGAGGCGGTGTACGGTCAGGCTCGTGAGCGGGAGCTGGCCCGGATGCTGTCGGGTTCGGTGGACGAGGCGGCGCTGCAGCATGCGCGGCGGCTGCTGGAGGGCAGCGCGTGAGCGGGCTGTACAATGCAGCCGCCCATGCCGTCATGAGTTCCAATCGCATGCTGGTGCTGGCCATTACTGCCTCCTTGTCGGCGCAGATCCTCAAAGTCCCCGCTCATTACATGTTTCGCCGCAAATGGGACTGGGGACGAGCCGTCGGCGCGGGCGGCATGCCCAGTTCACATTCGGCCATGGTGACCTCTCTGGCCACCGCGGTCGGGTACGTTGAAGGTTGGCATTCGGCATTGTTCGCCATCGTTACGGTATTTGCGCTCATCGTCCTGTACGATGCGGTAGGGATCCGTCAGGCGGTTGGCCGTCAAGGCCGCTTCCTGAACGAGATGCAGCGCGAGCCGGAGTGGGGTGACTGGCCGCGCGCGCATCTGCCCGAGCTCGTGGGACATACGCCCGCTGAAGTGCTCGCGGGCGCGGTCTGGGGTATCCTGCTTACCATCGTGTTTTATTGATCGCGCCGGGTCCGGCCGAGAGAGGAAGTCCACGGGGTGCGCGTTCTGATTGCGAGTTTGCCTATCGGAACCGGTCATGACAGCGCCGCCCGGGCAGTGACCCAGGCGCTGGTGGCTCGGGGTGCCACGGTTCAGCGATCGCGACATCTTGAAGTGCATACGCGTCTGACCCGAAGCGCCTACTATCAGGCTCTGCGCTTCGTTCCTAAGCCCTACGACCTGGCCTTTCACCGCAGCCACGACGGCTGGCGTCCCGCGTGGGCGGCTAACCGCCATCGCTGGCGGCGGCTGTCGCCGGTATTGGCCGATGTGGCCGCAAGCTTCCGTCCGGACTGGGTGATTGCCACCCATCCCTTTGCTTTGTCCGCCTGGGCCGGGGTTGTCGATCGGACTTTTGGCGTCGTGGGGGTCGTGACAGACCTGTCAGTGCATCGATTCTGGTACGAACCCGATGCCGACGCGTATGCGGTCTGGCTGCCAGGCATGCGGCAGGATCTGGTCCGCTGGGGATTGCCGGAGGACCGCATCTGGGTGACCGGTATTCCCATCCGGCCGGAGTTCTCGAGTGTGCGTCCGCGCTTTGAGGGACCACTGGTGGTGATGGGGGGCGGACTCGGCATGGGCCCTATCGAGCAGACCGTCATGCGGCTCAGGGCCCTGGACCGGCCGCTTCGGGTGGTATGCGGTAAGAACGAACGCTTGTTTGACCGATTGGAGCGTCGCTTTCGCTCGGATCAGGTGACGGTGTACGGTTACGTTGACAACCTGCCGGCGGTGCTGGACGGTGCTGCCCTGGTGGTGAGCAAGCCGGGCGGACTTACGGTGGCCGAGACGGCTGCGAGCGGCATTCCGCTTCTGATTTCGCATCACCTGCCGGGTCAAGAGTGCGTCAACCTGTTACGCTTGCGCCGTCTCGGCCTTGCCGCGGCGTCTGAACACGATCTGCTGACCGCAGCCCGTACCCTCTTACGCAGGAATCGCTGGGACGAGCAGGTGCACCGCCAGCGGCACCTCGGCCGGGCGGACGCTGCGCGCGCGCTCGCGGCAGCGTTGTTTGCCAAAAGCGAGGCGTCGGCGGGACAAGCCCTGCCGCTTCCCTAGCCGAAAACAATTTCCGACAGCCGGTCCAGGAGCCGTGGCGCTTTAGCCAGTCGCACCGGCCCGCCCGCACTCCGCGGGCGGTTTTTTGTGTGTCTGGGGCCAAAGAGTGTCACTTGAGGATCACAAGCTGCCGCCTGGCGTCGGAAAGGTTATGAGGGGAGCGATGCGTACGGACATGTCGCACAATCGCAGGTCACGCGAAAAACAGTGAGGCGGCATCCAAATTCGGGAACGAGGCCGTCGGGGAGTCGGGGAATCGGAGAGGAGGTGAACCGTTATGGAGAAGGAACCTGACCGTGACCAGTTGCGCACGCGCCGGATACGGGCGGTCGCCCTGGCCGCGCTCAGCGTCGGGGTGGTGGGCACGTCGCCCGTCAAAGCCCTCGCGGCCATCCCGCCGATGCTGACCGTGCCGGTGGGGCAATCGGTGGCATTGCCCTGGAGCCAGGCGCTGCCCTTGACGCTGGCCGCCGGGCCGGGGCTGCATTCTCGGGTCGCCGGCACGCAGGCGGCGTTCCGAGCCTCGCGTCCGGGACTGTCATCTGTGGCCCTACGACTATTTGGCTGGCTTCCGGTGGGACGCGTTCCGGTGCGGGCGGTCGTGGCCCCGGAAGTCGTGCCGGGGGGACAGTCCATCGGCGTGGCGGTTCGGCTGCAGGGCGTCGTGGTGACGGGGTACCATGTCCTGCCAGGCCCGCGTGGAGTCATCGACCCGGCGCGGTCCGCCGGGATTGCGCCGGGAGATCGACTGATTTCGGCTGATGGGCGGACCTTGACCAGTGCCGCCCAGCTCGTGCACCTCACGGAGCAGGCTGGCCTGCACGACAAGCCGCTGCGTCTGCAAGACGACAGCTTACATGGCGTTTCGACGCGCTGGGTGTGGCCAGCCTTCAACACGATCAGCCAACAGTTTCAGCTTGGCATCTACGTGAAGACCGGTGCAACCGGGGTTGGAACTCTCACGTTCTGGAAACCCGGAAGCCTCGGGTATGCGGCGCTCGGACACTCCATCACGGATGGGCTGTCTGCCAGGCCGGCACCAGTGAAGTCAGGAAGCCTTACGGCGGCGTCGATTGTGGGCATCGTTCCGGGGGCTCCGAACCATCCCGGCGAGAAAATCGGGGTGATGGCGGGGACGGAGCTCATCGGGGGCAGTGTCTCGCACAACGGGGTGTTCGGGTTGACGGGAAAGCTGGAGCGCGCGCCGGAACTCGGGCCGCGCCGGCTGGTACCGGTGGCGATGGAGGACCAGGTGCATGCAGGGCCGGCCCGCATCGAGACGGTCGTGGATGGAAACCGCCCGCAATCGTTTGGCATCCGGATCCTGGCCACCTATCCACAGGTCGGACCGGCCCCCAAGGGCATCCTGTTCCAGGTGACAGACCCGCGGCTGCTGGAGAAGACCGGGGGCATTGTACAGGGAATGTCCGGCAGTCCGATCCTGCAGGACGGAAGACTCGTGGGGGCGGTCACCCACGTATTTATCGACCGACCCGATATCGGCTACGGATGCTATGCGCAGTGGATGTTGCGGGATGTGCGCTGACGGAGGACGATAGAGCCACCAACGTGGGGGAGGCAGTCCACTCTATGCGCGTCTTTATCGTCCCGCTGGGCCGGTTCGATTCCGATATCGGGGTGCTGACCCCCGGGGATCGATCCGGCCTCCGCTTGAAGGTGCCCGTCTATGCGTACCTGGTGGAATGCAGCGCCGGTCTCGTCTTGATGGACACCGGCTGTTCAGAGGCGCTGGCGAAAACACCGGCCGCGATCCTGGGTGACGACGTATCCGATCTCACCCCGGAGATGGGCCCGGAAGACCATATCGTCAACCAACTGGCGCTCATCGGCTATGCGCCCGGGGATGTGGACCTCGTTCTCAACTCGCACTTGCACTTCGATCATGCTGGCTCTAACAATTGCTTTCCCGCCGCCGAATTCTGGTGCCAGGAGGCCGAGTGGGAGGCGGTTGAGAGCCATCCCACCCATTATCCGGATCCCGGCTGGAACCCCGGTCCAGCCGCGCGGCGCCGCAGCCTGCGCGGTGACACCCTCGTGGCGGCCGGCGTGACCCTCGTGTCGACGCCGGGTCACACGCCGGGCCATCAGTCCCTTCTCGTGGAAGCCGAGGAGGGGGCGATGCTCTTTACCAGTGACGCCGTCTACACTCGTAAGCACTTTGACCCCGACCATCTGGGCGCCGCTGTTGACAAGGAGCGTGCCCGGCAGTCCGTTCTGCACCTGATGCAGCTGGCCCGTGGCGGCGCCCGCCCGTTCTTCTCGCACGATGCCGCGCAGGTGGGACTCGAAGGGTGGCGGCTGGCGCCGGCGTTCTACCGGTAACTTGATTCCGAGCGACATCGGTTTGCATAATAGGACTGTTGTGGCTCGGGCTTCCGCTTGGGCGTCGTACGCCAGAAAGGGTGAAGGCGCATGATGGCGACAGTCCAAGATTATATGGCCCTTTCGAAGCCGCGGATTGTCCTCTTGCTCCTGGTCACGTGCTATTGTGCGATGGTTGTGGCCAACCGGGGTCTTCCGGGGGCGGGACTGACCGCGCTGACTTTGGCTGGCCTATCGCTCACGGCCGGCGGTGCTAACGCCGTCAATATGTGGTACGACCGGGACATCGATCCGGTAATGGAGCGCACCCGCACGCGACCGGTGGCGGCCCGGCGGATTCGGCCTGAGCGCGCCCTGGCGGCCGGCATCGCGGCCGGCGTGGCGGGGAGCCTGGTCCTGGCTCTTGGGGTCGGGGTGCTGGCCTGCGAGATCGCCCTGGCTGGCTATCTTTTCTACGTCCTCGTCTATACCATGTGGCTCAAGCGGAGAACGCCTCAGAACATCGTCATCGGCGGCGCCGCGGGCGCCTTTCCTCCACTGGTGGGCTGGACGGCCATCACGCACGGCGTAGCCGTTGCCCCGGTGCTCATGTTTCTCATCATCTTCCTGTGGACGCCTCCCCACTTCTGGGCGCTGGCGTTGTACAAGCAGGAGGACTACCGCCGAGCCGGCATTCCCATGATGCCGGTGGTCCAAGGCGCCCGTCAGACCAAGGTGCAGGCTCTTTCCTATACCATTCTGCTGCTGGGGGCCTCCCTGCTCCTGTATCGGACGGGTGTGGTCGGCCTCTGGTACCTCATGGTGGCGTTGGTGCTGGGCCTCGGATTTATCGTGCACGGCATTGCCCAGCTGCAGGAGTCACCGCCGGCCGATCGCTGGGCCCGGGGGACGTTTCGCTACTCCCTCATCTACATGCTGGTGCTGTTCGTAGCGATGGTGGCGAACGTCCGCTGACGGGAAGGGATGCCGATGGCCTGGTTTCTCCCTGATCTGAATGAAGCATTCATCCTCACGAGCGCGGTGCTGATTGGTTTCGGGTGGTACGCCATCCGCCATGGCCACGTTCGCTGGCACCGGCGGCTTATGTTCCTCGGCTCGGTGTCGGCCAGCCTCTTCTTCTTGAGCTACGTGTTCAAGACCGTGGTGCTGGGCGACACCAGTTTCGGCGGACCGCCGCACCTGAAGCCCGTCTACACGGTCTTTCTCGATATTCATACGACCCTGGCCACGGTGGTGGCCATCATGGGCATCCTGACCTGGCGGCGGGCACTGCGCTGGCGCTTCACGCTCCACCGCAAGATAGCGCCGTGGACGGCCGGTGGGTGGATGGTGACGGCTGCCACCGGGCTCACCGTCTTTCTGCTCCTCTACGTCATCTTCCCACCGGGGCCGACCACGGGGAATCTGTTGAAGCTCCTCGGAGGTTAGGATGTCGAGTCGGCACGGACGGTGGGTGCGATTGACTGCGGACGTGGCGACGGTGGGGCTGTTCATCGTTGTCTTGATTGGATTCCTGGACACCCTGACGCATTCCGCGCTGGGCTGCGGTCCGGAATGGCCCCTATGCAACGGCGGTTTCCTGCCCGGACCCGGCACGCAGTCCCTGGTGGAGTATACCCACCGCGCCATCACCGGAGTCGTTGGGGTCCTGGTGCTGGTGGCCACTGTATGGGCCTGGATTCGTTACCGGGCGGCGGAAGTGCGGGTTCTGGCCACGGTAGGCTTCGGCTTTGTGGCCGTGGAGTCGGCGGTGGGGGCGCTCGCCGTCTTGCACGCGGAGTCGCCGGCCGTGCTGGCAACGCACTTCGGCTTTTCGCTTCTCGCCTTTTCAGGCACTGCTGTGATGACGGCAGTCATCCATCAACTGACGCGTGAGCCCCAGCGGGCGACGGGGTGGAGGGAGCGCCGGACCAGGCCCCCGGCCCGTCTCTCGTTTTTGATCTGGCTTCTGCTCGTCTACGCGCTCGGTATCGCGTACCTGGGGACGCTGGTGGCACATACAGGGGCGGGCCTGGCCTGCACCGGCTGGCCGCTGTGCAGCGGGATGGTGTGGCCCGGCTTTGCGGGGCTGCGCGGCTTGGTCTTCCTTCACCGGCTGGCGGCTCTGGGCGCGGGCGTGCTGATCCTGCTCGTGTTCTTGCAGGCGCGTCGGGTGCGTGCGTCACGACCCGCGCTGTATCGCGCGTCGCACTTTTCCCTCGCCGTAGTGGTGCTTCAGATTGCCAGCGGCGCCTACCTGGTGCTGTCCGGAATCACGACCACCGCCGACCTCATCCACGTGGCGTTGATGACGATTCAGTTCGCACTGGTCGCGTACCTGGCCGTGGAGTCGCTGCCGCTTTCGGCGGCCGGCCAGGCTCTGTTCGACACACCATGAGCAGCCATCGCGGGCGCAGGGCAGGACGCGAACGGTTGTCGTTGGACTGGGGCACGCTGTCGGTCTACCTGCTGGGTGTGTTTTTGGGAGCGCTCGACACCAATGTGATTGCGCCGATCTTCCCGCTGTTGGAACGGGGCTTCCACGTCTCCCTGGCCTGGACGGCGTGGACCGTCACAGCCTACACCGTGTCGTATGCCGTGGCGACGGTGATGGGCGGGGCGCTGGGCGACCGGGTGGGGCATCGGCGGCTGTTCGAGGCGGGTCTCATGGCGTTTGGCGTGGCATCGATCCTGGCCGCCCTATCTCCCAACTTCGGGGTGTTCGTGGCGGCTCGCATCATTCAGGGGGCCGGGGCCGGCGCCGTTTATCCGAATGCCCAGGCCGCCGGACTCCGACTCTTCCCGGACGGCCGTCGCGGGACGGCACTGGGACTATTCGGCGCCGTGTTCGGGATGGCCGCCATCGTGGGGCCGGTCGTCGGAGGGGCGCTCGGCCAATACGTGGGCTGGCCGGCGGTGTTCTGGCTGAACGCCCCTCTCGCCGTACTCATCCTGTTGCGGAGCCGACGGCTGGCAGCCGTAGGCGGACGACCGGGCGATCTTCCAGACGCGACGGGTGGGGTCGCGTTCTCCGTCTTCATCGCGTCGGCCCTCCTGGTCCTGGCGGTGGGCGGGCCGGGCCGGATTGTTTTTGCGGTGCTGGCTCTGGCCGCCTTGTGGCTGTTCCTGCAGCGTGAGCGCGCGGCGGTCCGCCCGTTCCTTGATTGGCATCCGCTCGGACGGCGGTCGGGCGCGGCTTTGATGGTGGGGGCTGCACTTATCGGACTCGATATGTCAGCCGTCGTGTTTGTCCCGACACTGGCACAGCGGGATCTGACGGTATCGGTGTTCGTGTCCGGGGTGGCGCTGTTGCCGGCCGCTTTTTCGGGCGCCGTGGCATCGGGCGCGGTTGGCGTTATGGTCGACAGGCTGGGCGGTCGACGCCTGATTGTGACCGGATTGCTGGCAGCGGCCGCCGGTGGGATTCTCCTGGCCTGGCCGCACGTGGACTGGCTCCGCTTCGTCGTCGCCATGGTGGTGCTGGGAACGGCCACCGCCCTGACCATGGGTGCTCCGCTGAACCGCCTGGGCCTCGCCCTGTACCGGGATGACCAGACCGCGGAGGCACTGGCGCTGATGGCGGTGTTTCGCTCGGTCGGCCTCGCGGCTGGACCGGTGGTGCTTACCGCCGCGGCGCGCGTGCATGGCTTTACCGGAATGTTCTCCGTGGTTGCGCTGGCCTCAATGGCGGGGGCGCTGCTCTTCCTGCTGGTTCCGGAAGCCGGCGGCCGCCAGGCAGGTCCAGAGCCGGATTACGGGTAACCGTTCGTCACCAGGCCGCGGCAGGGCTTGGGAGGTTCGGGGGAAGCTCGCGCTCTCGAACGATTGCTGGCGATCGTGACGGCTCTGGAGTCGAAGAGTGTCATATTCAGTCGACCAAAGACTCGGCCTCGCTCGGACTCCTGGCAGGAGATGGGAAAGTGGGAGACGAAGGCACCCGAACATGACCCCAAGACGACGGGGTGCTACGGAGGGGGACCGACGTGTCCATCAAAGTGTTGATTGCTGACGACAACCGCGAGTTCTGCGACCTGCTGCGCGAGGCGGTGCGTGGCGAAGACGGGCTGGACGTTGCCGGGGTCGTCCATCATGGTGTGGAACTCTTAGAATTTCTCGAGGCGAACGCGGTGGACGTGATCGTCCTCGACATCATCATGCCGCATCTGGATGGCATCGGAGTGCTGGAGCGCCTTGCGGGATGGGAGGGACCCCGTCCTAAGGTCATCGTGCTGACTGCGTTCGGTCAAGAGGTCATGACCCAAAAGGCACTCGAGCTTGGCGCCGACTACTACATCTTAAAACCGTTCAACCTGAGTGTACTGGCGAGCCGCATCCGGCAGCTGGCAAGCACCAGTGGGGGTGAGCGGCCCACGCCTGACAAGACTGCCGCCGGCTCGCGGGTCCAGGTGCTGCCGGTCCGCCATCTCGACATTGAGGTCACCAACATCATTCATGAGATCGGCATTCCCGCCCACATTAAGGGATATCTGTACCTGCGCGAGGCCATCATGATGGTAATTCATCGCGTCGACCTCCTCTCGGGAGTCACGAAGGAGCTTTATCCGTCCATTGCCTCGAAGTACAAGACCACCCCGAGCCGTGTCGAGCGGGCGATTCGCCATGCGATCGAGGTGGCGTGGAGCCGGGGCAACGTGGACGTCATCAACAATATCTTCGGGCACACGGTCAACCGTGAACGGGGGAAGCCCACCAACTCCGAGTTCATCGCCATGGTGGCGGACCGCTTGCGAATGCAGATGAAGGCCAGTTGACCGGGGGCGCCGCCAGGCGCCCCATTTTCTTGCGACCCCTACGGCAGTGTGCCATGATCCCCTCGGGGTTCGACGGACCTGGACTTTGAAGCGCGGTGATGCCCATCACCGCCCAACTCGTGTGCCCGTGGGAGCCCTAGAAGTCCTCGGCATGACCGCAGAGGAAGGGAGTGAGCGCCTCCGGGCGCGACCCATGACAATCTTTGAGGCGATGAAGGAACACGGGCACGAGGAATTGGTTTTTTGGTACGACAAGGAAACGGGCCTTCGCGCGATCGTGGCCATCCACGACACCACGCTCGGCCCCGCGCTGGGAGGCTGCCGCATGTGGCCCTAC
>JBMFXK010000070.1:0-9521 GCA_049964315.1 Clostridia bacterium
AGACCCCGCCGGAGGCCTCATCCGATGCCGTTAGTTAAGAATGGCTCTACTAGTTACCATGGTCTCGTGTACGCCCGCGAGATGGGTGGTCTGGCGTTTTCCACCCGGCTGAGGGTGAAGCTCTTACGGGATATGGGAGCGGCCATCTCGCCCATGAACGCCTGGATCATCCTGCAGGGCATCGAAACGCTGCCCGTGCGGATGGAACGTCACAGCCAGAACGCCGCCGAGCTGGCGCGGCGGCTCAAGTCCCATCCGCGGGTGGTGTGGGTGAACTATCCCGGTCTTCCGGATCACCCCGACCATGATCTGGCGGGTCGTACGCTGGACCACGGGCTCTACGGATCGATGCTGAACTTCGGCATTGAGGGCGGCCTCGCGGCCGGTGCCCGCTTCATCAACGCGCTTGGCCTGTGGTCTCACGTGGCCAACGTCGGCGACGTCCGCTCGCTCGTGATTCACCCCGCTTCCACCACCCATCAGCAGCTGTCGCCGGAAGAACAGCGTGCGTCGGGCGCCGACCCGGATCTCATCCGCCTGTCGGCGGGCCTTGAGCATGTGGAGGACCTGTGGGAGGATCTCAGCCAGGCGCTCGAGCGGGCGGCCGGCGTGCGCCCGCGGAGCCGCATCCTGAACGACGAGGCCACCATTCGCAACGTGGCCCTCTCCCCCAGGTATCCCGACGGGCGGCCCAAGACCATCGCCGTGGTGGGCCTCTCGCGCGAGCCGGGCCGGCCCAGCTACCGGGTGGCGCGCAAGCTGAAGCGGCTCGGATACCGCCTCATCCCCGTGAATCCGGCCTACGCCGGCCAGGTTATCCTGGGCACCCCCGCTGTCGCCAGCGTCGCCGAAATTACCGGAGCGGTGGACGTCATTCAGGTATTCCGGGCTGCGGACGGCGCCGTTCAGGCCGCCCGTGAGGCAGCCGCCTCTCATGCCGATGTGTTCTGGATGCAGGAGGGTGTCGTGAGCGAGGAGGCGGCCGGGATTGCATACGAGCAGGGGAAGCGCGTGGTGATGAACCGATGCCTGTTCAAAGAGATCCAGCGCCTGCTCGGCACCATTGCAACCTACCCTCTGCAAATGGAAGAGAACGGCGCCGTCCAGTAAAGTAAACGCCTCCCAGGGCGCCTCTGAAGAAGCGCCCTGCGGCGGCCTTGGTGTCCGGGGGCGTCGGCAGGCCTTAGAGAGTCGCCGGGAGCGGAAGGCCGAAGGTCTGCCACACTAGGACGACGTTCATCAGGACGATGAGGCCGGTGCAGAGAATCATCAGCCGGCCGGTGAGGGCCGAGTTGACCATCTCGCCCATGATGTCCTTGCGGTTGGTGAACCGGGTCAGCGCCACCAGCGGAATCGGGAGCACGAGACTCAGGATGACCTGGCTCATGACCAGGGTGGCGGTGGGGTTGATGCCGAGCGCCACGATGACGACCGTCGGCACCATGGTGACGACCCGCCGGATCCAGACCGGAATGCTGAAGCCGACAAACCCCTGCATGATGAGCTGCCCGGCCATGGTGCCGACCGCGGAGCTGGAAAACCCCGATGCCAGGAGCGAGATCAAGAAGACGGCAGCCGCGGCGCCCCCGAGAAGGGGCGTGAGGGTGCGGTAGGCCGTGGTGATGTCGGCGATGCCGGCGTGGCCGTGATGGAAGACGGCTCCGGCCATGTACAGCATCGCCATGTTAATGAGCCCGGCGATACCCATGGCCAGGATGACGTCGACCTTATTGAAGCGAAAGATGCGGCGCGCCTCACTGAGGGAACGGGGCCGGACCCGGTTCTGGGTCAGGCCCGAGTGGAGGTAGACCACGTGGGGCATCACGGTGGCGCCGACGATGCCCACTGCGAGAAGGACGCTCGTCTGTCCGCCCAGCCAGGGCACCACCGCGTGGTAGCCCACGAGGCCCATATTGGGGTGAGAGAGAAAGGTCTCAATTAGGTAGGAGAGGGCGATGACGCCCACCAGGCCCCCGATCACCATCTCCAGGGGACGGAAGCCATACCGTTCCAGCAGCAGGACCCCGTAGGTCACGATGCCGGTGACGCCGGTGGCATACAGGAGCGGAATGTGAAATAGAAGGTAGAGGCCGAGGCTCGCGCCCAGGAACTCGGCCAGATCGGTCGCCATCGCGGCAATCTCGCTGAATCCCCACATGGCGAGAACGCTCCGATGCCCGAAATGTTCCCGGCAGAGCTCCGGCAGGTTCTTGCCTGTGACGATGCCCAGCTTGGCGGACAGCGTTTGAAACAAAAGCGCCATGAGGTTCGCCATCACTACCACCCAGAGGAGCCGGTAGCCAAACGCGGCGCCACTCTGGATGTTGGTGGCGAAGTTGCCGGGGTCGATGTACGCGACCGCCGCGATGAAGGCCGGACCCACGAAGGGGAGCACCTGCCTGATGCCCGTGAGCCGGCCGCTCAAGGCCGCCTCGGCCTGAATGGCCGTGCGTCCCGACAACGACGTGTGCGCATCGGTCAGATCCGAGAGTTGTTCCATTGGGGGCATTCCTTCCGGCTGAAGATGTGAGCACCGTCACCAGGTGTTAGCGGAGGCTCACATCACGGTATGGGGGGATGCCATGCCGGTGCGGGTCCAAAACCGCAGGAAGCGGTCACCGGCAGTAGTAGTTTTTACCAGTCCGCCGTGGCGCTTGAAGGTCCCTGCATCCTCGTCCCGTGCCCGCGGCGCCGCGGCCGGCGTTCCCGCCGCCTCGGCAGGAACCGCCGGGACCCTCCGGCGAAGTGGACCGAAACATGTCCAGATTCGCAGAGGGGTGGCGAGTGCTGTGCCGGGGCTGGCGGTGAGCTTTGAGGGGATACCGGATGTACGGGCGGAGATGCGGACGGCGGAATTCTGGCTGGAGCGTGACCGCGCCGAGCAGCCGGGGCGCTCGCGCAGCCAGGCGCGCGCGGCTGTCTCCGGCGGCCTCATCGATCTGGATTCTGTATCCGCACTGCCGCGGCCTGCCCTCCCGGATGACGACCCGCCGCCCGGCTATCGAAGAAACGGCCGCCCCTGGGGACGCGCGGCCTGGGGAGCCCTGGCCGGGCGCGTGCACGCGGCCCGCGGCATCCCGGCCGACCTGGCGGTCACGGTCGAGCGCGTCAGCCTGCGCCGCTGGCCGACCCGGGAGCCGGCGTTTCGCGCGCCGGCTGACCGTGAATTTGATCAGTGGCAGGTGACCGGTGTCCATCTCATGGAGCCGGTCCGGATCCTGGCTGAAACTGCTGACCGCGACTGGGCGTTCATCGCCGCACGCATCGCGGCGGGCTGGGTCCCCGCGCGGAGCATCGCCCGGGCCACGTCTGCACAGTGGGAATCGGTGATGCGCCTCGAGCATCCCGTGGTGGCGGTGGCCTCAGGCGTGGCCACGGAAGCCGCCCCGTACGACATGGTCGTGACCCATCAGCCGGTCGAATTCGGCGCCTGGCTCCTGCCGTCGGACGTGGAGCATGTGAGCGGCCAGCACCGCATGGGCCATGTCGGCGTGCTGTATCCTGTCCGCGATGCGGACGGATGGCTCGTCCTGCATCCCGCACTGGTCAAGGACAACGGACGCGTGAGCCGCGGCTTCCTCGCGTTTACGCGCGCCTCCGTGCTGCGGGCGGCATTCACCCAGCTCGGTGACCGCTATGATTGGGGAGATCGGCTGGGCAACCACGATTGTTCCAGCCTGGTCATGGACGCGTACCGGACGGTGGGAGTCCAGATTCCGCGCAATTCGGGCGTGCAAAGCCGCTCGCTCCCACACCGGATGCGGTGGACCGATCAGGACGACACGCCAAGGCGCCTGCACGATCTGGCCGCGGCCCGGGCCGGCGACCTCCTGCACATGCCCGGTCACGTGCTCCTCTACCTGGGGTCGGAGTCAGGCACGCCCTTTGCCCTGCATGCTTTTGTCGGTTATGGGGTGTGCGACGGCGACACCATACGGTCAGTTCTCGTCAACGCGGTGGAGGTGTCGACACTCACGGTGCCCACCCGCTCCGGCCCGTCATTTCTCCAGGCCCTGACCGGGGTGTCGCATCTCGTCTAGCGGTCTTCAGGTACCGCAGGACCAAGAACACCGGCCCTGACGCCGCCTCCGGGCGGGAGACCCGCCGGTCGTCCGGCGGAGGGGCTCGACCACCCCAGCCAGTGTGAGTCCATCGACAGGAACGTATTGAGATGGGTGGACAGCATCCGATGGCGGGCGCCGACCTGCTGCCGCAGGGTTGGCGCCTCACCGCTCGCCTGAAAGAAGCCGCGGGGAAGTCCGTGCGATCCCGCGGCCAAGGCGTCGACACGGGCCGACGCCGGCAAAGGAGGGGGAAATCCGGGTGCGTGCGCGGCGGATGCGTCCGGGGCCCGCCGCGACATCCAGGACCTTTTTCTCCGACAGCTGGCCCACAAGGTCCAAGAAGGCGTGCGACACGCGGTCGTCGTAAGTCGGTCCACCCCTTCGGAATGCAAGCGCGCCACTGTGTCGTATCGTGCCCCCACGGCGGGCTCCTCGTTCATCGTCCCGGCTGCAGCGGGTGCACGTAAATGGCGCAGGGGTTGCCCGGCTCCCAGGTCGGGTACGGGTCGATCACCTCGAGCAGAAAAAAGCCCTGGCGCTCCCAGAATCGCCGCGTGCGGGCGTAGGGGGCGTAATCGACGGTATCAGCGAGGGTCTTTACCTCCACCAGGCGGAGGCCCTGGTTGCGCAGGTCCGCCAACGACGCCTGGACCAGTCGTGATCCGATGCCCTGGCTGAACAGGGTCGGCTCAACCGCAATCCATAAGATCTCAGCGACGTCCGGGCCTCGCCGCTCGGCCACCACAAACCCTACGAGCTCCTCGTCGCGGATGGCGACCAGGGCTCCGTGGGTTTCCACATCGCGGGCCATCAGGGCGAGACCGGTGGCGTTGAAGTAATCGGGGAGCCGCTGGCCAATCTCGAGGCAGCGCGAGAGATCGTCCGCGTTCGCCCGCTTCAGTGCGACAGGGCTGCCTTCACTCATCCGGAATCAGTACGATCTTGCCCTGCGCACCGGGCTCCATCACGGCCCGGTGCGCGAGCGGGGCGTCCTTCAGCGCGATTTTCCGGCCCACGTGGGGACGTAGGGCGCCGGAGGCCATGCCGTCGTACAGCAGGCCGGCGATTTGGGAGGTCTCCTCGGCCGTGGTGTATCCCGCCATGACCCCGATCAGGGAGGCCTCCCGGCCCATAAGGTCACGCGGCGTAATCTCCACCGGACCCCGCGACCCCACCACGGCCACACGGCCTCCAATTGCCACGAGCGGCAGTACCTTACCGAGGGAGGCGTGCGCCGCCATCTCCACGATGACGTCAAAGCCATGTCCCTTGGTGACGAGCCGGGCCTCTTCGTAGGCGTCGTGATCCAGCGCTGCGGCCCCCTGCTCCCGGATGAGAGCCCGGCCCTCCTCGGTACTGGCGGTGCCGACCGCGACGAGCCCGCCCAGACGGGCAAACTGCAGCGCGGCCAGCCCGACGCCGCCGCTTCCTCCGTGCACCAGCACGTAGTTGCCCGGCCGCGCATGTCCGGCGATGAAAAGCGCTCGGTAGGCGGTGATGTACGGCACTCCCAGGGCTGCCCCGTATTCGAAGGGAACTCCGTCCGGCAGGGGGTGCACGCGGTCCTGCGGCACGACGGCCAGCTCCGCGTAGGTCCCGCCGCCCTGTACCCAGACCCGGTCTCCCACGGCGATCCCCTGCACGCCGGCCCCGACGGCCCGCACCTCTCCGGCGCCATCCGAACCCGGCGTATAGGGAAGGGCTGGCAGGGATGCATACTGTCCGCTGCGGATGTAGGTCTCGACGGGATTCACGCCCGCGGCCCGGATGCGTACCAATACGTCACCGGGGCCGGGGGTGGGATCGGGCACCTCCCGGATCGTCAGCACATCGGGATCACCAAACTTCTCCACTCGGATGGCGCGCACGGCTCGGCTCCTTCCGCTGTCGCCTTGGCGACGCTTGATTCCTATGGAATCCATAGTAGCATCAATAAGGTAAGATAGTCGGCAGCCGATAGGGCGAAAGGAGAATCGCGGTGGCCAGTGTCAATAATGTTCGTTCGGGTGCCCATTATACCGTGGGTGAGACCGGGCCAATGGAGGAGCTGGATGCCAAGCTGTTCATTGGCAAAGCACTGGGCTTCAGCAGCATGGAGGTTTCCTTGAACTGCCTTCCGCCCGGCCAGGGGTCTCCCTTTGTCCATCAGCACCGGGAGCACGAGGAGCTGTATCTTGTCCTACGCGGGAACGGCGAGTTCATGATTGACGGCACCGTCATCCCGGTGCAGGCGGGCACGGCGCTGCGGGTGGAGCCGGAAGCGCGTCGCGCCTGGCGCAACAATGGGAGCACCGACCTCGAGTTTGTGGTGGTGCAGGCAAACCGCCACTCACTGACCGGCAACGACGGAATCCGGCTGGATGAGGATGCATCCTGGCCCGAGTAGGCGGCGTGGCGGAACCAGAGGAGGCCGATGGATTTCGAAGACCTGGCCCTATTTCGGGCCGTCGTGCAGTGTCAGAGCATCACCCGGGCGGCGCGGTCGTTCGGCATGACCCAGTCCACCGCCAGCCGTCACCTGCAGCGCCTTGAGCAGCGGTTGGGCTATCCACTCCTGGACCGTAGCTCGACGCCCGTGGCGCCGACGCCGCGCGGACAGCGCCTGCTGCAGTTTGCCGAGGTGACCCTGAATCGCTTCGACGCCCTGCTGGGGGAAACGCGGGATCCGCAGGATCTGCGCGGTGAGCTTCGGATCGCGGCCAGCTCGGCGCCCGCTATGGGGCCGCTCGGCCCCTGGCTGTCCGAGTTCGGCCGGTGTTTTCCCGCGGTGCACACGCGACTTTCCGTCATGGGTTCGCACGCGGTGGAGCGAGAGGTGCTGGCCCATCACGTCGGACTCGGCCTGATGGGGTCGCTGCCCGCCGACTGCTGCCTCGATGCCCTGCCGGTCTCGCGCGATCGAATCCGTCTGGTGGTGCCGGCTGACGCTGTCGAGGACGAAGGCGGGACTGTGGACCCGGCCTGGCTCGCGCTGTGGTCCTTCGTTGTGCGAGACGAGGACTCGGCTACCTGGGAGATCGTACAGCAGCGGCTGCGGGAGATGGGAGTGCCGCTGCCGGCCGAACCGGCCCTGGTGGTGGATTCGGCGGAGGGCCAGATGGCGGCGGTCCGGGCTGGGATGGGGGCAGCCTTCGTTTCGGAAGCCGTGCTCCGAACCGAGGGCGTCCATGCGGCCATCCGAGTGTTCGACGTGGAGGGTGTGGACCTTCACCGCATGCTGTATCTTGTGAGCGATGCTGCCCACCTCATGCGAGATCCGCTGAGCTTTGAATTCCGCCGTTTCGTGGAGGCACGATCTACGCTGGGGCGCGGGAATGCTTCGCCCTCAGAACTGTCTCGCGGCATGGTGGCGCAACGATGACCCGGGCGCGCGATCAGGCCGGGCGAAGCTTTGATGGAGGAGTGAGCCACCTGCGCATTGCAATCATCTTGCCGGACGGGACACCGGTGGCCGGGGGAAACTGGACCACGGCCGTGCGGCTGGAAGCCGGATTAGCCGCCCGTGGCCATGAGGTGCGCCGTTCGTACCTGAGCGACGCCTGCCTCGACGACGTCGACGTCATTCACGCCTTAAACGCCCGCAGCGTGGGTGTGCCCTTGCTGCGGAGCGGCGTGAATCCCGCGTCCGTAGTTGTCACCTGGACCGGCACCGACCTTTGGAACCCGGAACGCTTCCCCGACAGCGAGCGCGCACTGTTGAAAGCCGCCGGAGCCCACACCGTGCTCGGCCGCGATGCCATTCCTCAGGTGAGTCACAAGGTTGGGATCCCCACCACAGAGGTGGTGCTGGTCCCTCCCGGCGTGGATACGGCCCGGTTCTCCCCGGACGGATCCCGGGTCGACCTACCCCATCCCGTCCTGCTGCTTCCCGGCGCGGGCCGGCACGAGAAGGGCACGCTGGACGCGCTGGACCTCGCGGATGAGTTGAATCGCGCCCTGCCCGTGCATCTCGCCATTGTGAGTCCAGCCCGTGACGCGAAGTACTGGGCCGAAGTAGAGGAGCGCCTGCAGCAGTCGCCGGAGGCCCGCTGGTACGGCACCGCCGAGCTTCGCGATATGCCGCAGTGGTACCGTGCAGCCGATCTCGTGATTAACACCTCGTTCACGGAAGGCCTTTCCAACGCGCTCCTGGAGGCGCTCGCCTGCGGCCGCCCGATCCTGGCGCGCGATATTCCCGGGAACCGGAGCCTGCTGCACCCCGAAGACGCCGGGGTGCTGTTCAGGACTCCCACTGAGTTTGTAGACCGCGCGCTCGACCTCCTGACGCGGCCTGCAGAGGCCCGAGCGCTGTCCGTGCGCGCACGAAACCACGCGCTCCGGCACTATACGCTGGATCAAGAGGTGGAGACGTTCTTGGCCCTGTACCGCGACATGGTGGAGAGCCCGTGCCGCCGGGGGACTGGACAATAGCCGGGCAGCGGGATCCGCGCGACTCCACCGTCTCGTCTCTGCCGAGGCCGCGGCACTGCGCAGGATGCGGACGTCCGGATCCGTGGGAGGAGGAAAGAGAGGGTCGGCTGCGTTGCCGCGCGTGCGGCTTTGTCGTCTGGTCCAACCCGGTTCCGGTGGCCATTGCCGTACAGCCCGTGATGGGTGGCATCCTGCTGGTGCGCCGGGCCGCCGGGCCCGGTCAGGGTCTATGGGCGCTGCCTGGTGGATATGTGAACGCACACGAGGACCCGAAGGATGCCGCCGTGCGGGAGCTGCGCGAAGAGACCGCGGTCGAGGCTCAGAACCCCGAGCTTATCGCCGTGGTCGGCGGCCTGTCCGATAACACCGTGCTCATCGCATACCGTATGGATCCTCTGCCGGTGATGCCGGAGACGGCCGCGTCGGCGGAGGTGCTGGAGGTGCGGGTCTTCCGGCTCGACGAGCTCCCGCTCCTCGCGTTCTCCGCGCACGAAAGCCTGCTGGGCGTCGCATTTCCCGACCCCTGATCGCTCTGGGCGGCACACGCCGATGACCACCCGATTGGCCTTGGGTAACATGATGGGGTGGGGCCCGCAGGACGAGAGTCTCCTGTCCGCGGGCATGGCCGCGGGGAGGGCGAGATGGGGAACCAGGAACGGCGGACCGGCGGCAGTGACCTTGCCCTGGCCTTTGTCCTTACTCTCCTGCTGATTGCGGTCAAGGCTGCCGGCGCTGTCCTCTCGGGCAGTCTCGCATTATGGGCAGACGCCGGGCACTCGCTGACCGACGTCGGTGCCATCGGTCTCTCCTGGTTCGCCTGGCGGCAGGCTCGACGCCCGCCCAGTGCATCCATGACCTTCGGTTACGCCCGTACCGAAGTGCTGGCCGCTCTCACCAACAGCGTGCTGCTGATCGTGCTGGCGATAGGGCTGGGTGTTGAGGCCGTTCGCGAGTGGATGCGGCCCGCACCTGTCCACCCACCCGTCATGGTGGCTGCGGCGGCGCTCGCACTGATTGTCAATCTTGTCATAGCGAGGCGGCTTCACG
>JBMFXK010000071.1:0-9456 GCA_049964315.1 Clostridia bacterium
GCGGTGAGATGCGCTGAACGGTGGCGGGCGGCGGGCGCCTCCCGTTTCAGCGGGAAAGGGCCTGCCCGGCGGACCGGGTTTCCCGCTGCGACAACGATGCGCGACCGGCGCCTCCTCTCAACCGGAAAAGGGACGGGCCGGCTGTTCGCGGGGGTAGCGGGCCCGGAAGTCATCCGCCATCTCCTCCAGGGTCACGAAGCGAACCCCGGGCTGACGGGCCATGTACTCGATGAGGCGCTCATGCATGAGGAGCACGTCCGGCCGTCCGCTCACGTCGGGATGGATCGTGAAGGGGAAGACAGCATAGTCGTACTCCCGGTACACCCAGTCAAACTGGTCGCGCCAGGTCTGCTCCACCACACGGGCGCTTGTGAATCCGTAGCTGTTGGCCGCGTTCTTGTTGAACATCATGGGCGGCAGGTCGTCCACGTTCCAGTTGCCGCCAATCTCGACCAGATCACTTTCTTCCCCCAGTTGGGCCGGCTTCATCCAGGCTCGGGCAGGTTGGGAGTAGTCGATCGGGGTCCAGCTGCGGCCGACCCGCGCGTAAAACGGATGAAAGTCGTTGTCGCCCATGCTGTGGTCGTAGCGGATGCCGGCCCGAAGCAGCAGATCGACCGTGACGGCGGACTGCTCCCACCACGGGGTGACGTAGCCTCGGGGGCGCTGTCCCGCGAGGTGCGTTACCACCTCGAGGGAGTGCAGGAGCACCTCTTCTTCCTGCTCCGGCGTCATCGCGCGGGGGTTTTCGTGCGCATAGCCGTGCAGGCCGATCTCGTGTCCTGCCTCCGCAACGGCGGCCATCTGGGTCGGAAAGGTCTCGATCGAATGGCCCGGGATGAACCAGGACGTGCGGACTCCATATTTCTTGAACAGGCGCAGGAGTCGCGGCGTGCCCACCTCGCCGGCATACACCCCGCGCGAGATGTCGTGCGGGGAGTCCTGCCCGCCGTACGATCCGAGCCACCCGGCCACCGCGTCCACGTCAACCCCGTAGCCCACCAGAATGTCCTTCACCCGATTCCCTCCCCGGTTCGCCAGTACAGTCCGTTATCCTCATCATGCCTGATGGCCGTGCCCCGTGCGAACGCAGTACACCGGCCACACGATGCGGCGTGTCGGCCAGCGATCGACGGCAAAGATCGAGCGTCGTCGAAAAAGGTAATCGGGAACCCCCGGAAAATTTATCCGTGGTGCGAATGGCTTGAATCGGAAGCAGGTAGGGGGTGATCTCATGCGGAGGACTCTTTTACTGCCGCTGGCTCTGGCAGGTGTACTTCTTTCCGGATGCGGAGCGGCGGGTGTGACGGGGGCCATCACTCATGCGACCCGCCCGCCCGGTGCAGCACCCTCATCGGGATTGGCCACCGCGGCCAGCACCTCTGCCCGCGCCGGCGCCAGCGCGTCCAGTACGGCTGTCAAGGCGGTCAACGTCGAGCTTAACGAGATGACCGCGCTGATGGCCCAGATCCACTGACGCGGACGCACGCGCGGGATCGGACCTGCTTAGGGAGGTTAGTTCAGGCATGTTGTGGAGGAAAGGGATCGGGGCGCTGGTCCTGGCCGGCACCATGATGGTGCCCGTTGGGGTGGTTCTGGCGCACGGTCACGCACCGTCGCCGCACTCGAACGGACTTCCGTCTGGTGCACCATCCGGCACGCCGTCAGGTAGTCCGTCGTCCTCACCCATATCGGTCCCGGTGGGACCACCGTCCCATAGTGGGGGGCCTGGGCATGGCCACGGCCACGGCCCGGCGCTCAGTTCCGCGATTCAGAATAACCAGATGCTGCAACGGGAGATCGTATCGACGCGGATTCAGATCCTGGGCTTGCTGAAGGAGATCCGGGCGGCTCTGCTGGCCCAAGAACAGGCGGGCACGCTGAGTGCCCAGTCGCTGGCGAATACCGAGACACAGCTGCAGGGCTTGCTGACGACCACCCGCACGGCGCTCTACGACCAGCATCAGGCGGCGACCGCCGGGCTTCACGCGTCGAGCTCCTCAAGCTCGTCCAGTTCGCCGAGCTCACCGAGTCCGGCGTCCGGCGCCTCCAGTGCCCTGGCGGCCATCGCCAGCTGGCGGTCGAACGAGCTTGTCACGCTGCAGTCGCTCGAGAGCTCACTGCAGGCTATGTACACGACTCTGACCAGCGCAAGCTCGAGCTCCAGTTCGAGTTCCAGTTCAACTTCGAGCTCCAGCTCCAGTCCCAGCTCGCCCTGATCAGGGCCCGTTCTGCTGATCGACGGGCTCCCGCTCCGACCTCACTGCAGGGTCGGGAGCGGGAGCTTGTGGTTCCCGAATGGCCCGGCGGCTGGCGTGGTGTGCTAGGGCAGCGGGTTTCCGGCCGCGACGAAGAGGTCATACCACTCCTGACGGGAGAGGGGAACGTTCGCCGCCTGCAGGCACTGGCCCAGCCGGGCCGGGTTCATGGTGCCGATGACGGGCTGCATGCGGGCGGGGTGGCGCAGCAGCCAGGCCACCGCGATGGTGGTGGCGGTGACGCCATGGTCGCCGGCCACCCGCTCCAGAACCCGGTTCAGCTCCGGATAGCGGTCGCTGCCGATAAACACGCCGTCAAAGAAGCCGTACTGAAACGGGGACCAGGGCTGGATGGTGATGTCATGGAGACGGCAGTAGTCCAGCACGCTCCCGTCGCGGTCGACGGCGGCGGCGTTTTCCATGTTCACGTTGATGCCGTGGGCGATCATGGTGGCGTTGGTGAGGGAGAGCTGCAGCTGATTGGCGACCAGAGGCTCAGGCAGGGCGCGCTGCAGGAGGTCAATCTGGGATGGCTTCATGTTGGACACGCCGAAGTGAAGCACCTTGCCGGCGTGCTGCAGGCTGGAAAATGCCTCCGCCACCTCCTCCGGCTCCATGAGGGCATCCGGGCGATGGAGCAGCAGGACGTCAAGATAATCGGTGTGGAGGCGCCGCAGGCTTCCCTCCACCGCCGAGAGAATGTGCTCTTGGGAGAAGTCGTACATGGTATCGCGAATGCCGCACTTCGACTGGATAATCACCTCGTCGCGGCGACGCCCACCAGGCTCCCCCAGATGAAGCGCCCGCGCAAACAGCGACTCCGAGGCCCCGTTCCCGTACCGGTCGGCGTGATCGAAGAAGTTTCCCCCCTGCTCCAGCGCCGTTTCCAGAAACCGCTCCGCGGCCTCTGGCTCCAGAGTCCTAAGCCGCATGCAGCCAACGGCCACCACCGGCACCTGCAGCCCGCTCGATCCAAGACCCATCGTCCGCATTCATCTGTCCTTCCCAGCACGGTCACCCGAGCGCCATCCTCCGGGAGCCGCCTCGCGCAATACGCCCGCACGGGCGCCATTCCCGGAGCATCGTAGCATGTTCCAGCTGGCCGGGCGGGAGGCACTCGCCCGGCTTGCCTTGGGGTGGCCCGCGACAGGATGCGGGGCTAGCCGTCCGGGCGCCTGAAATTGACAGACGGTGCCTGATCACCCATGTTGGGCCCAAGGCTCGACGAGGGGGATGTGCATGCGTTCGCGCTGGCCGCTGGCAGCCCTGGCTGCAAGCTTGTTCATGGCACCGATACTGGCGGGATGCACGCCGGGCTCCAGCGCACCGCCGCCGCCAAAGCCGGGCGCCGTCACGCCCGCCACCGCCGACAAGATCGTGCGCACCTACGCCGTGCGCGAGTGGAACGCCATGCGCACATGGAGCACGGCCCAGCAGAGCCGCCTGGAGCTCCCGCCGCAGGTCACCATCGACAATGCCACCTGGGACTACAACAAGGCGGCCCATGTACCCACGCTTAAGCCGCCCGCTGACCTGGCCCGCATTCCCATTACGGTCATGGTGCCGGAAAACGCCACGGTGTTCGAAGCCCTGACGAACGGTGTCTACATGGTCTTCGTCAAGCATGATGGGAAATGGATGCAGCAGTACTCCCCGGGCCAGGCGCCCGGAACCCCTGCGCTGACCCCCAGGCTGAACGCGCATGGCTTTGCCGAGCTGGTGAGCGGCAGCGACCACGGGCGGCTCAAATGGTCGGTGTCCGCCATTGCCGCGCGCTATGCGGTCGACCTGGCCGCCGCCGCCCGGGGAACCCCCGCTCCCGACCCGAGCTTCGTTCCCGGCCCCTACACCCGCGGCTTCTGGAACAGTCTCTCGGCCCAGGGTTACACCGAGGCGACGGCCGCCGCCGCCGCTTACCCGACCTACGCGTTCTCGCTGCAGGGGGGAGGCGCGCTCGTGTTCTTTGCGGTCCGCCTCGTGACCACGGCCACCGCCCCGGCCGGGTCCACGATCACGGTGGCGCCCAACAGCGGGTTCTCTGCCTTCATTGCTCCCGGTTCATACCAGACCGTCACCAACACGGAACTGGTCGACCTGGCCGCCGTCATTCCCCCCGCCTCCAGCAGCGCCGGTGTGAAGGTGGTGGGGTTGGCCGACGCGGTTATCGCGATTACGGGTACGGGAGCGAGCGGCCTCGCGTGACGGTGACTCTTTACGGAAGGACCTCCTCTTCCAGACAGATCCATAGACTGCGATAGAGAGCTCCTGCCCGAGGCCATGGGAGACCACGTCCGCGGGGCGCCTGCGCTGCCGGCCGTCGCATCTTCATCCACCCGCGAGAGGGGACGTATGGATACGGCGGAGATAACCGGTGTGGCCCTGTACGAAGACAACCTTCCCGACCTGGAGCACTTCTTTGCGAATGACGCCTTCACCAACAACCCATTTGCGGCCCGGTGCTTCTGCGTGTTTCACTATCGCGCCGATGCTCCCGAAGCATGGCGAGGCTGGGCCGCCGCGGAGAATCGTGCGCTCAGACGGGAGCTGGTGCGCGGAGGACAGGGTCACGGGGTGCTGGCCTCCGGGGATCAGGTCGTGGGATGGGTCGGCGTCGATGTGAGGCCGGTCCTGTCCTGCTACGACCAGTGGAACACGCCATCCAACGGCCGCACCGGCATCATCCATTGCTTTGTGGGCTTGCCTGGCATGCGCCGACAGGGCGTCGCGGCCACACTGTTGGGAGCGGCCTGCCGGCATCTGTCGGCCCTCGGCGTCGAGCGGATCGAGTCCCACGTGGTGGCCGACCCCGAAAAGCATGCCGACAGCGCGGTCGACCGGGACCGTCTCGCCTATCACGGGCCGCTGTCCATCTACCTGCGCCATGGGTTTCAGATTGTGGACTACCCGGAGGGCCAGGGCTTCTACACCCGGGTCAGGAGGGCTGTGGACCACCGGGGCGAAAGCAGCGGCGCGTAGTCACCTGGCCTCGACGCCAAGGCGCCTCCCGGCTCACCGAAACCCGTTCGTGAAATTGACACAGTTCCGAAGAACCCGGATCTTGGGCTTGATATTTCGTCCTTAGAGAGGGGAGATCCCCGTGTCCCACCGTCCGCGCCTCGTCTCGGCGATTGCCCCGGCCATGCTGGGAGGACTCCTTCTAGCCGGCTGTGGCGCCAGTCCAACCAGCACGCCGCCCACCTCGAGTCCGGCCTCGAAGGCGGTGGCAGGGCTCACGCCGAACGCCGCCGTCGCGGTTGTCCGCCAGTACATGCAAAAAGAGTGGGCCGCTGAGGCCACCTGGAACACGGCGGCTCAGAATCAGCTGGAAGTCGCTCCTCAGGGCAGCGTGGACGATGCGAGCTGGACCTACGAAAAGGCCAGCAATGCGACCCCGCCGAGCCCGCCATCCAACCTGCCCACCCTGCCGACCACCGTCATGGTGCCCCGGGATGCGACGGTCTTCGAGGCGCTGACGAATGGCACCTATATGGTGTTTGTGAAGCGTGGCGGCGCGTGGATGCAGATCTACTCGCCCGGTGTGGAGAAGGGTGCCCCGACGCTCACGCCGCTGACCGATGCCGCCGGGTACACCAAGCTGATGACCGCGGGGGCGGTCTCCCGGCCGAAGTTCTCACCCGCAACCATGGCCGCCCATCTTTCCGCCGACCTGGCCGCTGCGGCCCGGGGGACGGTGGAGGGGGACCCCATGTTCTCGACCGGTCCCTACATGTCGCAGGCCCTTCAGGGTCTGGCCGCCCAGCACTTTTCGTCGGCGACCGCGGCTCCCGCCGCCTACCCGGTATACGGCTTCCTGCTGAAGGGTACGGGGGAAGGGGCTTTGGTGTTTTTCTCGGTGAAGCTCACCGACACCGCAACGGCCGCCCCGGGCAGCACCCTCACCATCTCGCCAACCAGCCCGTACCGGTCCTTCATCAAGCCGGGATCCTACCAGAGCGTCACCAATACGGAGCTGTTCAACCTGGCGGTGGTCGACCCGCCCGCCGGAAGTGCGAACCCCGCTGACATCGTGGGGCTCTCCTACGGAACCATCGCCATCAGCGGCCAGTAGATTCCAGGCCGCTCAGCCAGAACTCCCGGCGCCCCATGACGCCGGGAGTTCCACATTCCGATCTCAAGCCTCCGGCCAGGCGGCCTTCAGCCAGTCTTCGTAGATGGCGCGCTGCAGCGCGCCCGGCTCCTTGACCCGCGTGATCTTGTACTCGTTCGGCGGCGCGGAGCCCACCGTCACGGTCACTTCCTCCAGGCGGCCGCGGCGGAACAGCTGGATCTTCACCGCCGTGCCCGGCGCGCAGTTGGCCCGGATGCGGGCGTCGAGATCCTGGCCGCTGGTGACGCGGATGGTGTCCACCGCAATCACCTCGTCGCCGGGATAGAGCACCCCGGCTGACGGGCCGGGATCGTACACCGACTGCAGCAGGGCTCCTGATGCCTCCGGCCCGGCCATGCGCGGGTTGAAGCTGCGGGGGTACGAGACGCCGAGCCAGCCGTACGGGCTCTCCGGGCTCTCGTCCTGGCCGCTCTCCTCGCCAGTCTTGCGGCGGTCCGGGTTCTTCACCCGCCGCGTGAGTTCCAGACCGGCCGCGCCCAGCATCTCCTCGAACGGCAGCTCGTCCACGCCCTCAACGTAGCGGGCGAAGAACTCGGCCATGGAGCCTCCGGCCACTTCCTCCACCACTTCCTGATAGGTGGCTTCGGGGAATCCGACTCCTTTGGCTCCATAACGATCCATCAAGATGCGGAGCACGTCGTCGAGGGACTTCTGATTCTGCGTCCGGCGGCGTATCTCCAGATCCATCAGGAGCCCCACGAGGCCGCCCTTCAGGTAGTACGAGATGTAGCGGTTGGGCAGGTCGCCCGACGGCGGGAACGACCACGCAATCCAGGTGTTGAAGGACGACAGCGCGAGGCTGGTCCAGTTGCGGCCCGGCTGCAGTTCCAGGTCCTTGATGTCCGAGGCCTGCTGCTCGAGGTACTCATCCGGAGTGACCAGGCCGGCCCGGGCCAGGATCAGGTAGGCGTAGTAGTCGGTGTACCCCTCCATCGCCCACAGGAGATGGGTGTACACCTCACGGTTGTAGTCGAACGGTCCCAGCATGTCGGGGTGGATGCGCTTCACGTTCCACAGGTGGAAGAACTCGTGGCTGAAGAGGTGCAGCACCCGCCGGTAGTTGCTCCAGGGGGCGAAGCCGGTGCGCGACACGCCGCATACGGTGGAGTTCAGATGCTCGAGGCCGCCGCCGGCATCGGCGACGTGGACGATGAAGGTGTAGTGCTCGTAAGGGAGGCTCCCGAAAATGGCGCCCGCCGCCTCCACCATCTTGCGGGTGTCGACGACGAGCCGCTCGGGATCCTCGTTCCCGTATCCCCACAGCGCGATCTCATGGTGCTTGCCCATGGCCTCGAAGGTGTAGACGCGCTGGGTTCCCACTTCCACCGGACAGTCCGCCAGAATGTCAAAGTCCGGGGCGGTGAAGTGAAACGGATCCTCCCCGGCCCGGTCCAGGCCGGTGGAGACCCGCCACCCTTCCGGGGCGCGGATGTGGAGATCGATGGGGAGGGTCTTCTCACCGTCCACCACGAAGAACACGTTGGTGCCGTTCCAGTACGCGTGGGTTCCGTCACAGTGGCTCCCGCTCACGCTGAGCTGGAAGCAGTACACCTGGTAGGTCACCGTGACGGACCCTTCCGCCTCGAAGCGCCAGACATTCTTGGCGGTCTTCTCGACCGCGATGCTCTTGGCGTCGGCGCCGACCACCCGGACGTCAAAGACGTTCTTCGAGTAGTCCACCACCCGGTACGCCCCCGGTGCCCAGACCGGCAGGGCCAGCTCATGGGCACCCGGCTGGAGGCCGGAGAGGTCGAGGGTGATCTGCAGGAGATGCTGGGCCGACTTTCCGCAATCGACGGTAAACGTCTCGGTCATCGTGTCACCTCATCCTTCGCGCCGCGCGTTCAAAGGACGCACCGGCGTCATTCGTGTTCGGGAAACATGCCGCCCGAGCCGGGACGGAGCGTAAACTCCCCCGGCGGGAAGCGAAACGGATTCACCTGCGGCGCCGCTTCCTCGAACCCCATGGCGATGCGGCACGCCTGCTCACCCAGGGCGGGACCGCGCACCACGCCAAACCCGTTGTCGCCGCAGGCAATGAAGAGGCGGTCCGCGACAGGGCCGAGGAGTGGACGCCGATCAGGCGTCCCTCCACACAGCCCTGCCCAAGAGCGGCGCAGCTCGGCGCGCTGCGCCGCGGACACGAGCCGCATCAGGCCGGCCGCAATCTCCTGCTCGAACGCGGCGTCGCCCTTCTGGTTGTAGTTGTCCGGGTCGTGCTCCCAGAGCTGGGTGCCGTCGCCCGCTAAAAGGTTCGTGGGCCCGTCCGGGGTGATGTACATGTCCGTGGCGGTCTCGCTCAGGATGGGAAGCTGGCCGCTGTCGGCGAACGCAATCGAAGAAAGCTGAACCCGGTAGGGCCGGTACGGGATGTCGATGCCGGCCATCTGGGTGAGCTTGTGGGTCCAGGTTCCGGCCGCGATGAGGACGCGGGCGGCCTCGATCCGTCCGTCAGACGTGTCCAGCACCACCTGGTCCGACTCCGGGTGAATACCCGTCACGGCCACCCCCAGGCGGCCTTCCACGCCGGCCGCGCGGGCCGCCTCAAACGTGGTCTGACAGTACGCGGTGGGGTTCACGTGCCAGTCGGTGGGGGAGTACAGGCCAAACATCTCCGGCCCGATGCCGTCAATCAGGGGGAAGTGCGCCTGAATGTCCTGCCGGTCCCACAGCTCAAACGGGATGCCGCGGGCGCGCAGACCATCGGCCACCCGGTCAAGCTGGCGGGCCTCCGGCTCCGTGCACAGCACGAGCCCACCCCAGCGCTGGATCATGCTGGCGTCACCGCTTCGCGCCTCGGCCTCACTGAGCCACTCGCGGCTCCGGGCCACCCACCGCTGGTCGTCAGGATGGGCGATGAGCTGCGAGATGATGCCGCCCGACTTGCCGCTGCTCTCGCCGCCGACATACGCATTGCGTTCCAGCATCAAGACGCGGCCAAAATCGGCACGCGCCGCCGTCAGCGCGGCCGAGGTGCCCCACACGCCGCCGCCGATAATCACAAGGTCGTACACGCGCATCCTCCCCGGAATTAAGATACGGGACGGGTATGAGGTCTCGGGCATGTAA
>JBMFXK010000072.1:0-4169 GCA_049964315.1 Clostridia bacterium
CCCAGTTCGACCATGTTGATGAGGCGGGTCGGATGAGGCATGAGGTCCGGACGGGACAGACCGCGGCTGTTTAAGACAAATGCGCTCGCGTTGGTCAGGAGATGGCCGCCGCCGACGTCGCGGAGCGATCCGGTCAGGATGGACAGGGCGGAGATGGCCCACACGGTCCGGGCCGCCAGACGCTGCCGCTGCACACCGTATCCGGTCCGGAATAGGAGCGGCCGTACGGTGCCGAGCCGCTCGATCAGCGCTTCTAGCTCGGGCACAGGGATCCCGGTCTCCGATGCCGTGCGCGCGAGCGGCCACGGCTCCACGCACGCGGCGTATTCGTCAAAGCCTCGGGAGAGGCGCTGGACGAGATCATGGTCCACGACTCCCCGGCGCAGAAGCTCACGGCCAATTCCCAGTGCCAGCGCCAGGTCGGTGCCCGGATGCGGCTTCAGATGGGGCGCATAACGCCGCGCCGTCTCGGTCCGGATCGGATCGATGGTCCAGACCTCGGCCCCGTTGGCCCGCGCCTCTTCCAGCAGCGGCACCTCGTGCACGTTGGTCGCGACGGGATTGGTGCCCCACAGGAGGATCATGCGGCTCGCGGGGATGGTTTCCGGATCCGGCCCCAGGCGGCTTCCGTACACCCAGTCGAGCGCCGCGCCGGATGCGGCGGTGCAGATGGTGCGGTCGAGCCGACTTGCGCCGATGGCATGAAAAAAGCGGAGATCAAGACTCTCGCCGGCCAGAATCCCCATGTTGCCCGCGAAACTGTAGGGAAGGACGGCCTCGCCGCCGAACTCTCCGAGCACGGTGGACAGATGCGCCCCGATGTCAGACAGCGCCTCGTCCCACGTGATCCGCTCAAATGCGCCGGATCCCTTCCTCCCGACCCGCTTCAAAGGATGAAGGACGCGGTCTGGGTGGTAGAGACGCTCGAGATACCGGTTCACCTTGAGACAGAGAAAGTTGCGCGTGAGGGGCTGCAGGGGGTCGGGCCCAATCTTGGTGATGCGGCCGTCCTCTACTTCCAGCAAGAGCCCGCAAGTGTCGTAACAGTCGTGGGGGCAGGCGCCGTGAACCAGCGTCGCCATGTCCATCACATCCTTGTCCGTCAGTATAGTATGCCTGTCGGACGTACGTTGGGGCGCCATGCGCTGCCCCAAAAGACCGCACGGGAGGTGCCTGCCTGAGCCTCGTCATCGTAGTGGCGGTGCTGCTGTTGATCGCGTTTGCCAACCTGACGGAACGCCTGGCCATCGAGGTGGCGATGTTGGCCGGGCTTTTGGTGTTGGTCGCGTTTCATGTGGTGCCGGTCAACCAGGCGCTGTCCGGCTTTTCCAACGAGGCCGTCTGGCTCGTGGTGGGAATGATGATCGTGGCCGGCGGCATCCGCCGCAGCGGTCTGCTCGACCGCCTGGCCGATGTCCTCACCCGATTCGCGCGTGGGTCTCCGCGGCGCTTGCGCGCCGGTCTGACTGGAGCCGGGGCGCTCACAGGCGCCCTGCTGGAATCTACGGCAGCCGTGACCGCCATGATCCCGGTGGTGGCCCGGACCGTACGCCGCCTGGGCGCGCCGGCCCGGCGCTACTACACGATGCTGGCGCTCGGGTCGATGGCCGGCGGCCTGATGACGCTTATCGGCACCAGCGGCAATATCGTCGCCAATGCCACGTTAAAACGATTGGGCGTGGCCCCGCTCGGTTTCTTCGAGCTCTTTCCGCTCGGTCTGGCATTCTTCGTGGTGGCGGTCGCCTATGCGGTCGCGGCCCGGGACACCGGAACCGATGGTACGGGATTTCTGGACGTGCGGCAGTACGCGGGCGAGGTCATGGTGCCTGACCAGTCTCCACTGGCCGGGCGCGCGCTGCTGGACCTGCCTCTCTTCCGCCACTACGGAATCTCGGTACTGGAAATTACCCGCGGCACCCGCCGGTTCGAGCCCCCAGCTTCGGAACGCCTGTGCGTCGGAGACCGCCTGTTGGTCACCGCCCCGGCCAGCGAACATCTGCGCTGGGGCGATCTGGGCGGTCTGAAGGCCGTCCTGCCGGAGGAAGCCGTGGACGACACGGAGCGTCTGGCCGATCGGGCGACCGAAGTGATGCTGTCTCCGGGTTCCCCGTGGCTCGGACGCACGGCGGTGGAGCTTCGCCTGCGGCAGCAGGGCGTCGAGCTGATCGGCCTCTGGCGCCAGGGCGCCAGCGTACGCGGCCGCCTGGCCGAGACGCGCATGCGCGCAGGGGACCTCCTGCTGCTGACGGCTGGCCCGGGGGTGCTGGATCGGCTGGAGAGAAACAAGGTCGCGGTGCCGCTTCGGGATCAGGAACGCCTCGACCGGCCCATCACGCAGCCGTGGCGCGCCCTGCTGCCGCTCGTACTGTTTCTAGTGGTCGGGATCAGCGGCATCGCCAACCTCGGGGTCGCGGCGCTGGCCGGTGCCACGCTCGCCCTGGTGCTGGGCGTCCTCACCCCGCAGGATGCGTACCAGGCGGTGGAGTGGCGGGTTGCGATCCTGCTTGGTGCGGTGTTCCCGGTGGCACGCGCCGTCTCAACCGTGGGATTGTCCCACACCGCCGCCCAGGTTCTCGCGCACATGGTGGCAGGCGCTCCCCTGCTGGCCGTGATTGTCGTCTTTCTCGTCGGAGCGCTGTTCACGCAGGTGCTGTCCAACATCGCCACGGCCGCCCTGCTGACACCGGTGGCGGTGGCGATTGCGGGCGCCGACCATATGCGCATCCACGCGCTGGTGGTGACGCTGCTGGCATCGCTCATGATGACACCGCTCACGGGGACATCCAACAAGCCGGCGCTGCTGGTCATGAGTCAGGGACTCCGCCACCGCGACTACCTCCGGGGAGGCATTGCCCCCAGTCTGGCCGGCCTGGTGGTAACGGCTATCCTGGTGATGGTGCTCTGGCGACCGTAAGCGTACCCTGACCGCCTCAGGAGGGCTGGTCCGGCGCCACCACCATCACATCGATGTTGCCCGCGCCCCGCAGCACCTGGTTGATGACCGACCCGCGGCGGATCTCGTCCCAGCGCGAGCGCCGGGACTTCCCCATGATGATCTCGGTGATATGGTGCTCGCGGGCAAACTCCAGCAGCGTGACGGCGGCGTTGTCGCCTTTCAGCTCCACCACCTTGGCCTCCAGCTGCCGCGCGAGCTGCACGTGCATGGCGAGCTGCTTTTCCTCCGCCACCGACAGCACGCGCTGGCGGACGAACGCCACGTAAAGCTCGGCCTTCAACCGCTGGGCGCGGCGGGCGCCGCGCCGGATCAGGCGGTCGCCGCTAGGGCTGGGCGTGATGCAGACCAGCACGCGATCATTTACCGGCCAGGGGCCGGCGATGCCGTGCTCGTCCATATAATCCTCAAGCTGGTCGTCAGTGCTGTCGGCCACCACCCTGAGCGACATCTCGCGCAGCGCCGACAGGTTGCCGGCCCGGAAGAAGTTCTTCAAGGCGTGCGGGATGACGTGGGGCTGATACACCTTGCCCTGCTTCAGCCGGTCGATGAGTTCGTCGGGTGTGAGGTCAATCAGACGCACCTCGTCCGCCTCCCGCACGATCCGGTCGGGGACGGTCTCGCGCACGCGCACTCCGGTCACCTGCTTGACGACGTCGTTCAGGCTCTCGATGTGCTGGATGTTGACCGTCGTCCATACCGTGATGCCGGCTTCCAGCACTTCCTCCACGTCCTCGTAGCGCTTGGCGTGTTTGGCGCCGGGGAGGTTCGAATGCGCGAGCTCATCAATCAGCACCACGTCCGGATGCCGGGCCAGCACCGCAGGCACGTCCAGTTCCTCCACCCAGATGCCGCGGTACTGCTGGCGGTCGAGCAGCACCTGATCGAAACCCTCCATCAGCGCGGCGGTGTCGGGCCGCTTATGGGTGTCGACAATGCCGATGACGACATCCACCCCGTGCTCTTTCAAGAGACGGGCGTCCTGGAGCATGGTGAAGGTCTTGCCGACTCCCGGAGCCGCACCCAGGTACACGCGAAGCTCACCGCGCCCCTCGACACGGATACGCTCGAGGAACTCTTCGGGCGAGGGCCGGGATTCGTCGCGCACGGCCACCCTTCTTTCGCGCGGGACGGTCGGAACTGTACTTATTTTACATCCTGGCGCCTACCCGCCCCGGTGCGTGCGCTCGTAAGTCAGCAGGGCCATGTTGAGTTC
>JBMFXK010000072.1:4179-9392 GCA_049964315.1 Clostridia bacterium
CCCGCGCCTGACCGTACATCCCCAGCGCGCGGCCCTCGGTCAGGCGGGTAATCATGGCGTCCAGCACAGCGGTCGGCACCCCGCTGATGCGGTGCACGCGCGGCACCTGGATCAGGGCGGCCTGAGGCGTGATGTCGGGGTCGAGGCCGGAGGCGGAACTGGTGACCAGGTTCATGGGAATGTCCCGCGGCGACAGACCCGGATCGGCCTTCACCAGCCGCGTGACAGCGCTCTCCACCTCCACCATGAGGGCGCGGTTGGTGGCGCCGTAGTTCGACCCCGAGGAGAAGGCGGCGTTGTACGGAAACCCGGGCGTAGCGGAGAGCCGGGGCCAGAACCAGCCCGGATTGGTCACGTTCTGCCCGATGAGGCTCGAGCCCACGACTTTGCCGCGATACGTGATGAGGCTGCCATTGGCCTGATGGGGCGCCACGACCTGCCCCACTCCCACGACCGCCAGGGGATAGATAACCCCGCACAGCACGAGCAGGATCAGCGCGAGCCGCACCGCGCTGGAAACCTCAGCCGAGAATCGGCGCTCTCCCATGGTTGGCCGCGTCATATCTTTGCCACCCCCGTCGCCGCCAGCACCAGGTCAATCAGTTTGATGCCGATGAACGGGGCGATAATGCCCCCCACCCCATAGATCAACAGATTGCGCAGCAAGAGCCGCGTCGCGTCCGTGGGCCGGTAACTCACGCCGTGCATGGCCAATGGAATCAGCGCCGGAATGACCAGCGCGTTGAAGATGAGGGCAGACAGGATCGCGCTGTGCGGCGAGGTGAGGTGCATGATGTCCAGCACCCGCAGCTGTGGCAGCACGACCGTAAACATGGCCGGAATGATGGCAAAGTACTTGGCCACATCGTTGGCGATGGAAAAGGTGGTGATGGCGCCCCGGGTGATGAGGAGCTGCTTTCCAATTGACACCACCTCGATGAGCTTGGTGGGGTCGGAGTCGAGGTCCACCATGTTGCCGGCTTCTTTCGCCGCCGACGTGCCGCTGTTCATCGCCAGTCCGACGTCCGCCTGCGCCAGCGCAGGCGCGTCATTGGTCCCGTCGCCGGTCATGGCGACCAGGCGGCCGCGCCCCTGCTCCTCGCGGATCAGGGTCATCTTGTCCTCCGGCTTGGCCTCGGCGATAAAGTCGTCGACGCCTGCCTCCTGGGCGATGGTGGCGGCCGTGAGCCGGTTGTCGCCGGTCGCCATCACCGTGCGGATGCCCATCGCCCGCAGCTCCGCAAAGCGGTCACGCAGGCCGGGCTTCACGATGTCCTTCAGGTAGATCACGCCAAGAATCGCGGTGTCGCGCCCCACGGCCAGAGGCGTGCCGCCCTCCCGCGCGATGCGCTCGCTGACGGGTGCGAGCTCGCGGGGAATCGTCCCGCCCGCCGCCTCCACCCGCTCGACGATGGATCGGACGGCGCCTTTGTAGTATTCCACCCCGCTTTGCAGGATGAGACCGGAGCGCCGGGTCTCGGCCGAGAACTCGACCGGCGTGGACCCGTCCAGGTCGTCGGGGTCGAGGGCGAGGCCTCCCGCCTCCGCCAGCTCGACGATAGACTTGCCTTCGGGCGTCTCGTCAAACTTGGACGCGTACAAGGAGGCCTCCACCACCTCCTGCTCGGTAGCGCCTGGCATGGGATAGAAGCTGTCCGCCATCCGGTTTCCCAGGGTGATGGTGCCAGTCTTGTCCAAGATGAGCGTGTCAACGTCCCCGGCCGCTTCCACTGCCCGGCCGCTCTTGGCAATGACGTTGAAGCGGATCACGCGGTCCATGCCGGCGATGCCGATGGCGGACAACAGAGCGCCGATGGTGGTGGGGATAAGGCACACCAGGAGCGACAGCAGAGTGGCCACGTCGATGGGGGTGTGGAAGTACTCCGCCATCGGCTCCAGGGTGACCACGACGATCACGAAAATCAGGGTCAGCACGGACAGGAGGACGGAGAGCGCAATCTCGTTGGGCGTCTTCTGGCGCTGGGCTCCTTCCACCAGACTGATCATCCGGTCGAGAAATGACTGCCCGGGCTCAACCGTGATGATGACGTCGATGGAGTCGGAGAGGACCCGGGTGCCGCCGGTGACCGACGAGAAGTCTCCGCCCGCCTCGCGGATGACCGGCGCGGACTCGCCCGTGATGGCGGATTCGTCCACCGAGGCGATGCCATGGATGATCTCGCCGTCACCCGGGATCATCTCGCCCGCACTGACCCGCACCATATCACCCTGCCGGAGCTCTTCCGCCGCCACGGTGTCGAGCTCCTCGCCGTTCTCGGAGATGCGGCGGGCCATGGTGCCTTCCTTGGTGCGGCGGAGCGCATCGGCCTGAGCCTTGCCGCGCCCCTCCGCCCACGCCTCGGCGAAGTTGGCAAACAGTACGGTAAAGAGCAGGATGACGAATACGACGATGTCGTAGGCGCGCAGGTGTGACCCGCCGCCGTTTCCGAACAGGCCCGGCGCAATGGAGAGGGCGAGCGTGATCGCCGTCGACACTTCCACCACGAACATGACCGGGTTGCGGACCATGCTGCGGGGGTCCAGCTTGACGAAGGAGTCAAGGACCGCCCTGCGCCAGATGACCTGCTGGTCGATTACCGCCTTCGCCAAAGCGCCCTCCCCGCTGCCGCCGGGTGACCCATCGTGGCCGTCATCCGTAGAGCCGTCCCGCCAGCATCGCCAGCTGCTCCGCCAGGGGTCCGAGCGCCATGCCGGGGAAGAATGTGAGGGCGCCGACCAGAACCGTCACGCCGACGTAGGTCCAGCCAAACGCGAGGGTGTCGGTCTTCAACGTGCCGGCGGTCACCGGGGTGCGCTTCTTCAGGGCCACGGAGCCGGCCAGCGCCAGCATGGCGATGACGGAGACGTAGCGGCCGAGCAGCATCACAATTCCGATGGTCAGATTGTAGAAGGTCGTATTGGCGTTCAGGCCCGCAAACGCGGAACCGTTGTTCGCCGCCCCGGACGTAAACGCGTAGAGAATCTCCGAGAGCCCGTGAAACACCGGATTTGCCACCGAGGCGAGGGCGGCCGGATTGGTTAGGGCCAGGGCGGTGGGCACCAGCACGATAAGCGGATGCACCAGCATCGCCACCGAGGCGAGCTTGATCTCCCGCGCCTCAATCTTCTTGCCCCAAATCTCCGGGGTGCGCCCCACCATGAGCCCGGCGATAAACACCGTGACGATGAGGAACATGATGATGTTCAAGAGACCGGCCCCCACCGATCCGAAGACGGAGTTGACCGTCATCAGATAAAGGGGCACGAGCCCCCCGAGCGGTGTGAAGCTGTCGTGCATGGCGTTGACCGAACCGGTCGTGAACGCGGTCGTGATGGTCGCGTAAAAAGAGGAGTCGCCGATGCCAAACCGCGTCTCCTTGCCCTCCCAGTTCGGCCCCAGCACACCCGCCAGGTGATGCAAAATCGTGTTGCCGTGGGCCTCCGCGGCGTAGGCGGCCACCCCGAACACCACCAGGGCAAACGTCGTGACCGTGTACACGACCCAGGCCTGGCGCATGTTCTTGAGGTACCGGCCGAGGGTGAACACCAGAGACATCGGCAGGAGCCCCATCGCCATCATCGACTCGACATCCGTCAGCGGCGTCGGGTTCTCAAACGGATGGGCCGCGTTGGCGTTGAAGAACCCCCCGCCGTTGTTGCCCAGCATCTTGATGGCCTCGAGCGAGGCCACCGGTCCGCGGGCAATGGTCTGCATAGAGCCGGACAGGGTATGCACCACCACATCGGGAGAGAGGGTTGCCGGCATGCCCTGCAGGATCCACAGGATCGCCAGTAGGAAAGACAGCGGCAGGAGCAGGCCCAGCACCACCCGGAGCAGATCGCGGTAGAAGTTGCCCAGGCGTTTCAGCTCCGCGCCGGCAAACGCCCTCAGGACCGGCAGCACCATCGCCACGCCGGTCGCGGCGGCCACCACCTGCAGGAACGTGATGGCCCACATTTGCGAGCCGATGGACAGGGAGGTCTCCCCGGCGTAGGCCTGCCAGTTGGTATTGGTCACGAAAGAGACGGCGGTGTTAAAGGCGAGGGCGGGCGCCATGGCTGGCACATGACCTTGATTCAGCGGCAGATGCCCCTGCAGGCGCAGGATCGCGTAGACCATGAGCAGGAGCGTGAGATTGAACAAAAGCAGCTGCTGCAGGTACCGCCACCAGGGCACGGACTGGCTCGGGTCGACGCCCGACAGGCGATGAATGAGGCGGTCGAGCCACCCCCACAGGCGGTAGCCAGGCGGACGCTCGTCCTCAAACAGACGGTAGAGGTATCGGGATAGATACCACGCCATGGCGGTCAGCACCGCCAGCATGACCCCGTAGCCGGCCAGGACCGCGTCCGACATGGATGGAGTTAGAACCGTTCCGGAAAAATGAGACTGTACGCGAGGTACACCGCCATCACGACCGCAATGCCCAACAGTACCAGCACGTCCTATCCTCCGCTACAGACGCCCGAGCCAGCGCACCAGGCCAAATAGGAGCGCGAAGATGGCTAGCGTCAGCGCAAGGTCAATGACATCACCCAAGGGCCCCTCCGTCTTGTCCCGCAAGCCCGCGGACCACGGGAAGAAGCATAGCACGGGGACCCCCGCTGTCAATCACGCCCAGGATCGACGGGCGCTGGCGATTGCTAAGGGCTCACTCGGTCATTTCTGATACAGGTTGCGGGCTGATAGTGTAGTTCCACTGGGGCTGAAACGCATCCGGCGCGAGGTTGAGGGCCCGGACTTGCGCCGGGGTAATCCGGATCCCCGTCGGATAGGTCCCCGGGTCCCATTCAGCCCAGACCGTGAGGCCGGTCCCCGTCGTGGTGTGCCCGATGAGGTCCACGATGGTCTCAAAGGTGGTCAGCGGGCGGCCCCGCCAGTTCATGCTGATAAAGCTGAACAGCCGGTGCTCAATATAGTTCCACTTGCTGGCCCCGGGCGGAAAGTGGCTGACATGGATGTGGAGCCCCGCGGCGGTGGCGAACCGCTGCAGTTCGACCTTCCAGAGCCGCACGCGGTAGCCATTGCTCCCGCCCCCGTCGGCGACGATATAGAGGTCGCGGGCGTCGGGGTACCGGGTCCGCCCCTGCTCCCGCCACCACCGGGCAATCGTGTGGACGGCAAATTGCGCGGTGTCGTGGTCCTGCCCCACCGCCACCCAGCCGGCTTGATGCGCCACGTCGTACACCCCATAGGGGCAGGCCTTGCCGAG
>JBMFXK010000073.1:0-9328 GCA_049964315.1 Clostridia bacterium
CCAGAATCCCGCCGCCGACGACGATGACGGGACGCTCGGCCCGGCGGAGAATGGCCGCCGCCTCACGGATGAGACCGGGCTCGGGTCGGGTGCGAAACCCATCCAGCGGCACGGGATCCAACAGCCCCACGTCGGCGTTGGCGGCCAAGACGTCGGGCGGAACTTCCAGCGCCACCGGCCGCGGGCGGCCGCTGCGCAGCTGGCGGTAGGCCTCCTGCACCAGTCCTGGAATCTCAGTCGGAGACTTGGCGCGGCCGGTCCACTTGGTGAGCGATTGCAGGATGACCGTCTGATCCGGGATCTCGTGCAGCAGCCCGAGACCCTCGCCAATATGCCGCGAATCAATCTGGCCGGCGATGAGCAGCACGGGGGACGACGCCGAGTACGCGGTCGCGAGCCCCGCGCCGGCATTCAACACGCCCGGGCCGGGCACTACCATGGCCACGCCCACCTCGCCCCGGGTGCGGGCGTAGCCGTCGGCCATGTACGTGGTCGCCTGCTCGTGCCTGGTTCCGACGAATTTAATGCGGTCGCGCTGTTTGTAGAGTCCGTCAAAGGCCCAGTCGAGCTGTACCCCCGGCACGCCAAAAAGCATCGTCACGCCTTCGCGCACCAGCTGCGATGCGAGTGCCTCGCCTCCGGTCATTTCTGCCATAGCTACCTCCAAAGAATCCGGGCCGGACGGTCCCGGAGTAATTGCATGTGCGGCGGATTGCGCAACGCGCAATCGTCCGCCGTCTGCGGTCTCCCCCACTCTACTTCGTCACCTGGGCGTCGAGTCCTGGCAATTATTCGGACGCGTGCGAAAGATGCCGACACACTGTCGGCGCCTAAGAACGGCCCGCTCGGCCTGGATTACGCGCCCATGGACCGGCCTTGGTGCCTCTGATAGCCTTGAGCCACTGTGGATTCAGTGCAGTAGTGGAGGTTTCGCGTGCGCCGCATCGAGTATGTGACCTGGATCGGGTATACCACCTTTGCCATGGGATTCACCGCCCTCAGTGCGGCATTGCCGTTCCTGCGCGGATGGCTTCATGCCCCCTACGCCACGCTGTCTTTCGTGCTCCTGGCCTGGGCGGCGGGCAACGCCATCGGCTACTTCGGCGCCAACGCGGTGGTGGACCGCATCGGCAGTCCCCCGATCCTCCGGGCCGGCCTGGCGGCGTTTGCGGGCGGCTACCTCATTCTGGTGTTCGCGCATGTCCTGGTGGTGTGGCTGGTGGTGCTGGGACTGGTCGGCATCGGCGTCTCCCTGCTCGACGTGGGGTCCGTGCGGCTCATCGCCCACCTGCACCGCCCCGAACCGGCCGGCGCCCTCAACCGGCTCAACATCTTTTTTGGCGTCGGCGCCATCCTGGGGCCGCTCACGACCTCCCTGTCACTGCATCTGTTTCAAAGTCCAGTGCCCGTGTTCCTCTCCCTGATCGTGCTGTCCGCAGCGGGCCTGGTCCTGCTGGGCCGGACCGCATCGATTCCCGGGCAGGTGGCCAGCGCCGCCGCCACGCGCCAGACGACGTCGGTCTGGCGCTGGGGGTGGGTGTGGCGGCTCGGCCTGGCCACATTCCTCTATATCACGGCGGAGGTGGGCTTCGGCACCTGGATGAGTCCGTTCGCCTTTCGTGAAGCCCATGTGAAGGCGGCGACGGCCGCGCTGCTGCCCATGCTGTTCTGGGGCGGGCTCATGGTGACCCGGATCCTGGCCAGTTCATCCGCCAACCGGTTTCCGCTCGGCACCGTCCTGGTGGCGGGCTCCCTGGGCGGCGCGCTGATGAGCGCGCTGGCGCTGGTGTGGAGTCACTCACTGGCCGCCCTGCTGGCCGTTGCCTTCCTGGTCGGCTGCAGCTATGGCCCGATGTTCGCGCTGTTCCTGGCCGTCTCCAGCCGACGGGCGCCGGAGCGGGAAGGCAGCATCTACGCCGTGTTGTACATCGCGGTCGCCGTGGCCTCCCTCATCGTTCCCTGGGGCGAAGGTCAGATGTTCTCGCTGGTCCCTTACCTCACCATCGCCATCACGCCGCTGGTGTCGGCGATGATGGCGTTCGTACTGTGGTGGGACGACCGCACGCCGGCGCTGCAGTCGGAATTGCCATAGGAACAATAGAAATAGAAAGGGGCCGACGCGTTGACATCGGTCCCCCCGCCCGACGACCCGTATAAGGCCGTTCACTACCCTGACTTGCCGAACAGCTCGCGAAGCTCGTGCATCAGCTTGTGCCGGTCGCCGTCCCCCCAGGGCGTCACGGTCACCAGCATCAGGAGCGCCTGCATCTGAAACTGCCACTGGGCCTGCCACTGTGACTGGAGCTGAGCCTGCCACTGGTCCTGGCGCTGGCGCTCTTCCTGCCACTGGGCCTGGCTCTGGTTCACGGCCTGCAGCATGAACTGGTGAAGCTCCTGCCACTGCTGCTGCGACTGGGCCTGCAGCTGGTGCATGAACTGAAACTGTCCCTGCATCTGGCGCTCCGACTGTGATTCAGTCTGCGCCTGCAGGTTCAGCTGGATGGCGCCGCTGTGCCCTGATGGCGGATTGACACAGATGCTGCGGGACCCCTGCGTCCAATCGCCGCTACCGTCCTCCCCGAGAGACACCTTGCCGACTTGGAGATCTTCTCCCTCGCTCATGACATACTTCCTCCCTGACAACTCTGGACAACTCCTGACACGCGGAAATGACCCTGAGCGGTCCTGACACGGATGCCGGCGTGTTTCTGCCCCACTGGGATCCTATGGGCGAGGAAGAAATTGGTGTCAGAGGATGGGGCTGGATCAATGCCCAGATCTCGGAACCGAAGCGGTGCCGTGCGCATACAACAGAGTACCTGGATAGACCGCGAGAGGACACGGGGGGTGCCGGGTATGGCGGAGACGAGCGACATGCTGCAGGTGGGACCGCTCAGCGAGCAAGCCTCCGATGCGATGGTGCGGCAAGCGGTCTGGGGCCGGCTCGAATTGCTCCAGATCACCGGTTCGCCACCGGTCGACCTGGTGCCGCAGGCCGAACATCACATGATGGTGCTGAGCGGTGCGGGCACGGCCCGCCTGGGTGAAGCTGACCTGACCCTCACACCTGGCACGGTCCTGGGCTGGGCCCGTGATCTGCCATTCTCCGTGAGAGCGGAGGGTGGCGCCCTGACGCTGCTGTACGAGCGGGTGCCGTTTCCGCCGAGCGCCATGCCGGTGCAAACCGCCCGCGAAACTCCAGTCGAAGTGCCGCCGGCACCACTCATCGGCAAACCGGACCCATCAGTGACATCAGATCCCGCGGAGCCCCCCCGGCAAACCGGGAGGGATGCCGCCCCGGTGACGGCATCCGCGACGACGGAACCGCTGCGGCCAAAGGCCCCCGTCCCGGCAACCGGAGCAGCGGGTCGTGGCGCCGCTGTGCGGACCCCGGCACCGACTCCCGCGCCCTTGCCTGCCGGACCGCTCCGCTGGAGCCTGCCCGCTTCCACGTCAGGGGATCAGATCCACCACGACGAGCCGTCGGCCGAGTGAGCCGGCGGCGCGCGCAGTCCCCCGCATTCGAGGCTGTCACGGCAGGACCTCGGCTGGTTCCACACGCAGTGGCTCAGGAAGCCAGGGCGTCACGGTCCGCTTCCGGCTCCCGCTGGTGCCTGACAGCCTCTTGGCACCGGCATCCGGCCTGGGGTCCTTCCGAGAGTCTAGCCGCGCCGGTACACGACCTGGCCCGCCATCACCGTCTCCTGAGCCTGCACGTCAGGCAGCCGGTCCGGTTCCGACATTACGCCCGCGTCGTAGACGGCAAAGTCCGCCGGCGCCCCCACCTCGATGACGCCACCGGGGATGCCGGCGACGCGCGCTGCCTCGGCCGAATAGAGACGGATGGCGGTGGCGGCGTCAATCGCCTCCTCCGGCCCGAACAGACGACCGTCGTGGACCCGTCGGGTCACGGCCGTGTAGATGCCCAGCCAGGGATTGGACGGGTCATGCCATGCGGTCGCCGGGGCGTCCGAGGAAAGGCACAGGGGGACGCCCGCTTCCAGCGCCGACCGGACCGGATACTGAATGGCCGCGCGCCGCTCACCCAGGTGGCGGACGTAGCTCTCTATCTCGGCGTATAGAAAGATGGGCTGCATGACAAACGCGATACCGGCGCGCGCGGCTGTCTCCAGCACGGCCGGCTCGGGCAGGCCCCCGTGTTCGACGCGGGCCGACGGGCGGTCCGAGAGCCACGGATCCAACTCGGCCAGCGTCTCCACCACCTGCTGGATGGCGCGGTTGCCGATGGCGTGGACGGCCAGCTGGACTCCCCACTCGGCCGCCTGGCGGGCACCTTCCCGGATCTCGTCCGGGTCGAGGAGCGGAATGCCGTCATCGCCGGACAACCCTGCGAACGGCTCAAAAGCGGGTGAAACCCAGGCCGTGCGCCCGGTCACACTGCCGTCCGCGAACATCTTGATGCCGCCGAAGCGGATGCCGTCGGTGAACGGACCCTGCGGCCGCGGTCGACCGGGCGTGCGCTTGATCTGATCCCAGACGTAGAAGAGCGAGACCGGATGCGGAAAGCCATGGCGACGGGCCGCATGAAAGATCGCGGCGCTGTCCAGTTCCGGCTTGTCAGGGCTGTAGGTGGCGGTGAGCTCCGATACCGACGTGAGTCCATGCGCCAGAAGGTGCGGCGCCAGCCGGCCGAGGAGGCGGCCAACTTGGTCGGGATCACGCGGCGGCAGGATGTTATACACCAGGTCCTTCGCATGCTCCCGCAGCACGCCGGTGGGCGTGCCGTCGGGGAAGCGATCGAAGACGCCGCCCTCGGGATCCGGCGTGTCACGGTGGACCTGGAGTGTCTCCAGCACCACCGAATTGACCGCCGCAATATGGCCGCAGGCCCGCACCAGCATGACGGGATGGTCGGGGCTCACGGCGTCGAGATCGCGTCGATGCGGGGCGCGTCCCTCCCGCAGCTTGCCCTCGTCGTAGCCCCAGCCGACGATCCAGGAGCCCGCAGGCTGGGAACGGGCGCGGTCCCGGACAGCGTCCGTGATGTCCGCGATGGAGTGAACCGACGGAGGGGTGAGCGCGATCTGCTCCGCGGCCTCGGCCAGCTCCACGGGATGGCAGTGGGCGTCGATGAGGCCGGGAAGCACGAGACGGCCGCCGAGATCCCGGACCTCGTCGCCGGCTTCCGGGCCTGCGCCGATCCGGGTGAAGCGTCCATCTGCGACCGTGAATGAAGAGGCCGAGAGCCATGAGCGGCCGTCAAAGATGCGGGCGCCCGTGTAGGTGACCGGTCGGGCCATTTTCCAGCCCTCCTGGCGAGAAACCTGTCTGTCCCTCCAGCATAGCGTCAACCCCGTGCTTGCGGCACGCCCAACAGGCCCGGCAAGCCACATTGCCGACGGACTCGCTGGCAGCCATGTCACGCGGGACGTCGACAAAGCTTCTGGGACCACGGCCTGGTCGACGTCCGGGCCACGATTCCGGCACCGTTCTACTGCAATGTCAATCCAATTTGAAGGAAATCACGCCATCCCCTGGAATCCCTTCCACATAGTTCCGCGCGTGTCTTCCCGGCCTGCCGATCGGGCCTTCCGCGCCTGGATCCCGGCGGTCGGAGATAAATCGGCACGGCCCGCCCGTTGAACCGCGCTGTCATCGTGACCCGGGCCCGAGAAACCGTCCGCCGGGCCGGATCATCGTCAGCGTCCTGTCAGAATCGGAGGATGGATCATGCAGATATTCCGTGCCGGCGGAACCGTCGCCGCCGTCCTGTTGGCGGCTTTTCCAGCCGTGTTCGCGGCGCCGCCGGCCGCGGCTCAGGCCGCCCCGGTGACCGCCAGCCTCACCCTGGGATCGCCGCTAAGCCGCCTGCATCATGCGGCCGCTCCGCTGCGGGGCTCTCCCTCGCTCACCACTCTGTACTCCAGCAACTGGGCCGGCTTCATCGACGGTGTCACGACGACCACGGCGAAGAAGAAGACGACCCTCATTTCGGACGGTGCGACCTTCACATCCGTCAGTGCGTCATGGACCGTGCCCCAGCTCCAGGCTTCCCCGGCCAACAGTGTCGCGGCATCCTGGGTCGGGCTGGGCGGTGTCATAGGGCCGACGACACAGGGCCTCCTGCAGGCCGGGACCATCGAAGAGTACGTGGGGACCACGCCTGAGTACATGGCCTTTGTCGAAGACTATCCGAACCCGGTCATCTACCTGTCAAAGGTATCGGCTAAGGACGCCATAGTGCCTGGCGACACCGTCACCGTGACGGTGGCGTACGCCAACGGTGCGGGCAGCGTAACCGTCAGTGATACGACGCAGAACTGGACCAGCGTCACCCCGATCTCGGGCTCGAGTTTTCCCCAGCCGAACAATCAGTCGGCCGAATGGATCATGGAAGATCCCGAATGCGGCCACTCGCTGTGCACGTTCGCCAACGTGTCGCCTACGGCGTTCACATCCGTGATGGACACAGCCTCCGTGTACCCGACGTCTCGCACGCCGCTTGAGACGATGCTGGTGAAGGGCAGGACGGACGAGGTGTCCATCTCTCCGACGACCATCGGGAGTGCAACCTCCTCCACCGGGAACTACAACTCGTTCACCATAACGCAGACCGGCACGTCCGGAGGTGGCGGGCGTCACCACGGGCCGCGCAGCGGGCGCTGAGCTTCGCCCGGCACGCGAGGCCGACAGCCATAAGCGAGCGGGAGCCGAGTCCGGCTCCCGCTCGCACTGTGTTGGAACCGGAATCTTTCGGCACATCTGGCGCGATATTCTAGACGCCGCTGTGACCACTTTCCACCCGCGACCCGTGCTCCTTGATACAATCGACCAATGCGTCACTTGTCGCGACCCATGTGGTCCCTCATCGTCGGCGCGGCCGTCTCGGCTGTTGGCATCTCCTTTCTCTGGCCACTGACCGCGATTTACGTCCACCGGATCCTCGGTCAGCCGATGCCCGTGGTGGGCCTCGTCATGATGGTGTCGTCGGCCGCGGCCCTGTTTGGCTCGCTCGCCGGCGGGCTTTTGTATGACGCGCGCGGCGCGCGCGGGCCCCTGCTGGTCTCGATGGCGGTGGCTGCCGCCGTCCTTATCGTCCTCGGCTTCGACCGCGACTTCTGGGTGTATGCGGGCGGCGTGACCCTGGAAGGGTTTGCGATGGGCATTTCCATGCCCATCTTCAACGCCATGGCGGCCGGAGTGTGGCCGGAAGGTGGACGCACGGCGTTCAACGCCGTCTACGTGGCTCAGAACGCCGGCGTGGCGGTGGGGTCGTCACTGGGCGGCCTTTTGGCCACCGTGGGGTTTCAGTTCTGCTTCTATGCCGCCGGCCTCTTCATGGTCGGGTTCTGCCTGCTCATCTACTTCACGTATCGCGGCGAGCACTGGGTGAAGCCGCCGCACAGGCATGCCGCCGAGCATCATGCGCGGGCCGGTGTCCCCATCTGGCAGGTGGTGGGGTGGCCGACTCTGGTCCTGTCCGCGTCGATGGCCCTCGACTGGCTGGCCTATGATCAGTGGGAAGTGACCGTACCCAACTTCATGCAGGCACAGGGTTTCGTGCTGCCCCTCTACAGCGTGCTGTGGACGGTGAACACGGTTCTCATTCTGGCCGCGCAGCCGCTCCTAAGCCGGTTCGTCGCGTGGCTGCCGCGTCTCACCACGCAGCTTTTGGTCGGCAGCGGACTGTTCCTGGGAGCCTTCGGCATCCTGGCCTTCTTCCACACCTATCCCGCCTACCTGTCCGCCATGGTGCTGGCGACGCTGGGCGAGATGCTGGTGCTGCCAGCCGTACCCGCGGCGGCCGAGGCGCGGAGCCGCCCGGAGCGCCGGGGACTGGTCCAGGGCGTCGTCGGGATGGCCGGAGCGTTGGGACGCACGGCCGGCCCCCTCATCGGCGGTCTGCTGTTCGTGGCCTCGGACCCGCGGGAGCTGTTTCTGGTCATGCTGGGATTCTTCCTGGTAGGTGGACTGGGCTACGTCTGGGCCGAGCGCCTGGGCAACGGGTTCATCGTGGAAGAGGCGGCGCCCGGCATTTCCGCCGGAGAAGCCTAGCCCGCGGCCGCAGCGGCACCCATATCGGCTCTCTACCTGGATGTCCGCGGCGTAGTCGTCAGATCACGTGGGATCTATCGTTAAATAGTCGTTAGGTGATGGATGGGCCGCGCGCGGCCGCGCGCGAGGAACAGGGGGGTCGGTAATGCTTCCTGCGTCTGGGCCGGTCAGTCTTCGTCCCTGGCACAAGCACGACCTCGCCCTCCTGCAGCGGATGAACACGGCGGAGATGTGGGCGCATCTGGGCGGTCCGGAAGACGACTCGACGGTACTCGGGCGTCATCACCGCTACCTGGAGGCCTTGGTCGGCGACACCCGGATGTTTGCCATCCTTCATCACGACCACGCCGAACCGGTCGGCAGCATCGGGTACTGGACTCGGCGGCAAGCAGGTGAGGAGACGTTTGAGACCGGGTGGATGGTGGTGCCGGAGGCTCAGGGCCAGGGCATTGCCACCGTGGCCGCCCGCCTCGTCATTGAGGTGCTGCGCACGGACATCGGTTCCGGGATCGTGCATGCCTATCCCAGCGTGGACCACCCGGCCTCCAACGCGGTGTGCCGCAAGGCTGGCTTCGAGCTGCAAGGTCCCATCGAGGTGGAGTTTCCGGCGGGCCGCTTCATGCGCGTAAACGACTGGGCCTACGGGTTCTAATCGCTCTCCCGGTTGATCACAGCGGCGCCGTGCGCCCTAAAATGAAGAAGGAGCCACGGAGCCTGGAAGGAGGCGTCCCGTGTCGACAGGCGGATCCTTGTTTGGCAATGCGCTGCTTTTCGTCAGTCTGCTGGGGACGGTCGGCATCGGGGTGCTGGCCACCCTCGGGCTCCTGGTCGCACTGGCACGCCGCCGCCTGCGCTCGCCGCGCAAGTCGTCCGAGCTGCCCAACGGCTGGCGCGTGATTGAAGGCGGCAGGGCGCACGCGCCGCATCCCGACTCCCCTGCCCATCGTCCCCACGTCAGCGGCCGCCGCTGATCCGAGCCGGCGCCGGGTCATGGCCCGGTCGCATCAGCGTTCGCGGTTCCCCCGGCACCCGTATCGTCAGACGGATCTTCGACGAGATCTTCGACGAGATCTTCCACAAGCTGGCACCCCCGCCTCACGGTGCTTCAGTATGATGGACTGGAATAAGGGGGCAAGCCATGGCCATGCGGCATCTCACGATGGAAGACATTCAACGGTTCGAACTCGCGTCCAACCCCGCCCTGTCACCTGACGGCACCCGTGTCGTGTATCAGCGAACCGTCCCCGACCCGGAAGACAACACCTATCGCACCCATCTTTACATGGCGCCCGTCGACGGCAGCGAGCCCGCC
>JBMFXK010000074.1:0-4100 GCA_049964315.1 Clostridia bacterium
CGTGTCGGTCACGACCGTTTGCTGCCGCGATCGCGTCATGAGCATCAGCAGGGCGCCGCGCCGGCGCGCGTCAAGCTCTGAGAACACGTCGTCCAGGAGCACAACCGGAGTACGACCCGACCCCTCTTCCAAGATGTCGCGGCTGGCCAGCTTAAGCGCGAGTGCCATGCTGCGCTGCTGCCCTTGGGAGGCAAACACGTCGGCTGCACGGTCGTTACCTAAGATGCGCAGGTCATCCCGATGCGGCCCGGTCAAGGTGACTCCCCGCTGACGCTCTTCCCCGCGCCGTCTATGGAGTTCAGAAAGGAAATCGCCCGGTTCAGGGGTCCTTGCATGGCCGCCCCGTTCCAGCTGCAGCAGGATGCGGTCGTGCGGTGCGATAGCCTCCAGCAGTTCCGGCACCTTGGTCTCCAGAGCCGCCACCACCTCCTGCCGGGCCGCCCACACAAACGCCCCCGCTTCGACCAGCAACGGGTCAAAACTCTCCAGCACCGTGTCGGGCGCCTCCGCCTTAAGAGCCCGGTTCCGCTGCGTGAGCGCGCGCTGATAGCGTCTCAACTCATGAACGTAGCGGGGCCGCACCTGACCGGCCACATCGTCCAGGAAGCGGCGTCGGAGTTCTGGGGCGCCTTTGACCAGCATCAGGTCGTCGGGGCCAAAGGCGACGGCTGGAATTAATGGACCGCTGTCCCGCCGGCGCAGGGGGTTTAATGTCACCAAGCGGTCCTTTTCGACCGGGAGGTCCTCCGGGCGGTCGCTGTCTCGCCACGACCCGTGGAGGCGGTACCCATCCTGCCCCCAGGCCACCATGTCCTTTTCGGACTGCCCCCGCAGCGATAGGCCGCACAGCAGCAACAGCAACGCTTCTAGGAAGTTGGTCTTGCCCTGGGCGTTGGCGCCGAAGAGCAGGGTGATCCCGGGAGACAGCGGCACTTCCGCCGCTTGCAGGTTACGGAAGTGCCGGATGGACAGGGACAGCAGTGCCACTACACGAGTTGTCGGAGCGGCAGCACGATGTGAACGTAGTGGCTCGAGTCCTTCTCGCGAAGACGTGCCGGGGACTGCAGCCCGGAGAACTCCAGCACCATCTCCTCGCTTTCCATAGACTTGACGCCGTCAAGCAGCAGGCTCGGATTGAACGAGAGTTCCATCTCCGCCCCCGTGCTCATGACTTCCACCATCTCGTATGCCTGGCCCACGTCCATGGCCTCGCTCGACAGCTCCAAGACGCCCGGCTGATGCTTTACCCGGATAGCCGCGGCGTGGTCGTGATGGATGATGAGGTTCACGCGTTCAATGGCACCGCGGAACTGCGCGGTGTCGACGGTCGCCTCGACCACGAACCCATCCGGGAGCACCCGCTGGTAGTCGGGAAACCGCCCTTCCAGGAGCAGCGTGGTGAGGGCCCCCGCCTCCCCTGCAAATCGGATCTGCTTCGGTCCCACCGTCACCACAACAGCCTCACTACCGGCCAGACGAGCCGCTTCCTGAAGGCCCTTGGCGGCAACGACGAAACTGACAGGGTCGCCGCGCAAATCGGGGACGGCCGCCCAGGATTGGGAAAGGCGGGTTCCATCGGTGCTGACCATCACCACCTTGCCGTCTCCGAGCGCCATATGGACCCCTTTCAGGATCGGCCGGCTCTCGTCGCGGGCACAGGCAAACAACGTCTGCCGCGCGAGGCGCGGCAGCACCCCAGGAGCCAGATTGAAGTCGCCTTGGGCCGCGTCCTGGGACGGAAAGGTCGGCATGTCCTGAGCGGCCATGCCTTGGAGGTTGGCGCGGTTCCGCCCGTAGTGCACCGTGATCTGCCCCCGCTGCTCGTCCGCTTCGATGCGGACATCCGCGGTCGGAATGCGCTGGATGAGATCGGCGAACGTCTGGGCGGGGATAACGACGCTGCCCGGTGTCTCGACATTGGCAGACGCCCGGGTTTCGATTAGCGACGTGAGATCCGTCGCCGAAATCCGGACATAATCGTCGGCCGCTTGCACCAAGACGCCCGCCAACGCCGGAAGCGTATTCTGGGGACTCACGATCCGCGATGCGGTCTGGAGCGCCCGGGCCAGGATAGGTTGTTCGGCGACGAAACGCACAGCACTGTCTCCTTTAGTGATCTAGATCTTAAAATCAGTCGTCGTAGTAGGCGCTGGGGATAACGGGGATAAGTCGTCGAATCGTTGTGGACCGCACCTGTTCAGTCCAAGGGGGTTCGGGATAATCCGGGGATATCCGCGGCGATATCCCCAGCGAGGATCCAGAAAATGGTGAATGACCTTGGTCGGCGGGGATAACCGCGGGTTTCTGCACAGGTTTTTGCTCACCCATCCCCAGGTTGTCCACGCTCACCGGTTGCGCAGACGCCGCGCCAGGTCTTCCAATACATGGTTGAAGGCCGGATCGCGGTGCCGCTCCGATTGAATCTTGTCGTACGCGTGCATGACCGTCGTGTGATCGCGCCCACCAAACTCCTCCCCAATCCGGGGAAGGCTGGAATCGGTCAGCTCGCGCGCAAGATACATCGCCACCTGTCGTGGGAACGCGATGGATCGCGTCCGGCGCTTGGATTGAAAGTCCTCTGGCCTCAGATTGTAATGCTGGGCCACCTCTTCTTGGATCGCACGGATGGTCAGCGGGCGTGCCCGCGTCACCATCACAACGTCCTTTAAGGCCTCATGCGCCACGTCTAGATTGAGCGGAGTGCGGATTACGGACGCGTAGGCAATGACGCGAATCAGAGCCCCTTCCAGTTCCCGGATGTTCGTGTCCACCCGTGACGCGATGAACTGAAGAATGTCGCCGGGGACATCTAGGTGCTCAAGCTGCGCCTTCTTGGCCAAGATGGCGATCCGGGTTTCCAGATCCGGTGGCTGAATGTCGGTAATCAGGCCCCATTCGAAGCGGGACCGCAGACGTTCCTCCAGCGTTGGGATGTCGCGCGGCGGCCGGTCCGACGAAATGACGATTTGCCGGCCGGCGCCGTGGAGGGCTTCGAAGGTATGGAAGAACTCTTCTTGCGTGCCTTCCTTGCCGGCTACGAACTGGATGTCGTCGATGAGGAGAACGTCTATGTTCCGGTATCGCTGGCGGAAAGGGACCATGCGATCACCGCGGATGGCATTGATCATCTCATTGGTAAACGTCTCGGAGGACACGTACAGCACCCGCGCTTCCGGCCGGGCCCCGAGGACTCGGTGGCCAATGGCGTGCATGAGGTGGGTCTTGCCAAGGCCGACCCCTCCATATACGAAGAGAGGGTTGTACGCGCGGCTGGGCATTTCGGCCACAGCCTGGCAGGCCGCCTGGGCGAAGCGGTTGGAGTTTCCCACCACGAAACTGCTGAACAGGTAGCGTGGGTTGAGACGCGACCGGTATTCATCGTTCAAGCGGCTTTCGGATGCCAGACGGGCCGGCGCGTCCATCGTCAGCGGATGGTCGTCTTCTTCGGTGGAGGCCACCAGTCGGATGTTGATGGTGTCGCCGGTCAGTTCTTCGAGCGACGAACGAATCAAGCCTCCGTAGCGGGTCTGCAGCCATTCACGTGCAAACTCGCTCGGCACCTGCAGAGTCAGTACCTTGTCGCTGAAGGAGGCGGGGTAGATGTCCTTGACCCAGCTCTCAAACGCGGGGGTCTTGACTTCCTGGCTAAGCTTGTCGAGGACTTTTCCCCACAGGGTGTCAACTCCCACGTCAAGCATCCTGGCGAGCCTCCCAAACTTCAGTTGGTGCGGATGAGAACCCCGCGTCCAGGGAAATCAACAATTGTGTCCACAGAGTTATCCACAGTCTGTTGATATCTCTCTAAGAAAGAATGAGCCCTGCCGGCGGTGGCCCGGAGGGGTAGCGCTATCATAGCAGGAACCCCCAATGAGGTCCAAGCTGTCTTGAGGATTAAAGATGATTGCGGGGGAGAATTTTCCGGGGATGCTCAGCCCTGCAAAACCCGTCGCGAGCTGAGGGACCGTTCCGGCAGCCCGGCGAGGATGGCGCCTACGGCGGAAAGCCCCGCCGATATGATGAAGGCCTCGGCCAGTCCACTCTGGAATGCCTGATGACCGGCGGCGGAGGTACTTACGTCAAGACCCGCCACGAACCGGGCC
>JBMFXK010000074.1:4110-9276 GCA_049964315.1 Clostridia bacterium
CAGATTGGCCTGTCCCATGACGGCCGCGAGGATCGTGAACGACAGGGCCAGGGAGAACAGTTGTCCCGTGTTGAACAGTAAGGAGCGGGTGCTGGCCACGACTCCTCGGCGATCCGGTGGAACCGCCCCCATCACCTGACTGGTGTTGGGAGAATTGAAGAGGCCGTTTCCGACGCCGGAAATGAGGAGACCGAACCCGATCAGCAGATAACCTCCCGTCAGATTACTGCCCGCCAGGATCACCAGGGAAACGGCCGTCACCCACAGACCGGCCGCAGCAAGCCATCGGGCACCACCCCGATCAGAAAGGCGCCCTGCGATGGGCCCCACCACCATGATGGAGCACGTGAGCGGCAGCATCTTCAGGCCGGCCACCAGCGGCGAGTCTCCATTGAGACCCTGGAACGCGAACGTCAGCAGAAACATGAGCGCCCCACGGGCGAGTGAGTTGAGGAAGAGCGCTGAATTTCCAAGGAAGAACACCCGGTTTCTTAGCAGGCCGAAGTCGATGAGTGGGCTCTGACTCCGCAGCTCCACCCGTACGAAAAGTGCCAGTGACACCGCGCCGGCTGCGAGAAGACTCCACACCTGCACGGCGGGCGACCCCTGAATCACCGAGGTCAGGCCGAGGAGAATGAGCACGATGGCGGTGACGAACAGCGCCATCCCGCCTACATCAAACCGTTCACCGGCGTCGGTGGTGGCAATTTCGCGCAGGGAGGTGAACGTCCAGAACGCCCCCAAAGTGCCGATAGGCAGGTTCACGAAGAAGATCCACCGCCAGCCCAGCGTGGCGGTGATAAGCCCGCCGAGAAGAAGACCGCCGACTGCGCCGGTGAGGGCCGCGACCTGGTTAATGCCCAGCGCATATCCCCGTCCCTCCCCGGGATACGCATCCGTCAGGATGGCGGTGGAGTTTGACCACAAGAGCGCGGCCCCGATGCCCTGGATGAGGCGGCCGATGAGGAGCAGACGGGCCGTCGGTGCAAAGCCGCAGAGCGCTGAAGACAGCGTGAACACCACGTAGCCCAGCCCGTACATGCGGACGCGGCCATGGATATCCGCCAGACGGCCGAACGGGAGAAGGAGCGCCGTAATCACGACGGTGTAGCCCATCATGATCCAGAGCATGAGGCCAACGCCCGTGTGAAGCTCCCGGGCAATGGTTGGCAGACTGACGGTAAGGATGCTGCCGTCGAGCGAACCCATGATCGTGCCGATCGTGGTGTTGATCAAGACCGTTCGTTGGTGGCGGACGTTCGGAGAGGGCGCCCTCAACGTGTCCTGCCGCGCACCCATGGCCTCAGCTCCCGTGGTTCACAAACCTTGACGAGCATGATACACCCACAAAACGGGGATGCCCGCGATGAATTCCTGGATTGTATCAACGGCCCTCCAATTTAAGGGCCAAGCCGGAACGCAGCCAGCCTCGAACCGGCCGGCACCAGCACCTGGGACGGGGCGAGGCTGGGCGCGTCAAAGTGCACGGATCCGGGGAGGGCGAGGGTTTCCAACACCTTCCCTGAGGTTTCCGAAATCAACACCAGCCGCGATTGGGAGATATTGACGGTGGACACCACGCCCCCTCCCACCACCGGCGGCCCCGCAAGAAAGCCGCGGACACTCCACAGGAGGGGCAACGTGTTGGCCGACGGCACCCTCACGGCGAACAGTCCGTCCGCGCACGGGATGAAAATCCGTTCTACGGCAAAGGCGTCATCGCCATAAGCGCCGCTGCAGACGGCGAGCTGGTAGATCGGCGCCGATACGCCCGGGAGAGCGAGACTCGACAGCAGGTAGCCCACGGCGGCCTTCCCGATCTGAAACAGGCGATGGTGCGGAAGGAGTATGGGGCCGGTGGAACCCAGGTCCAGGTCGGCTGCATTGAGGTAGGCCCAGTTGGGCGGAGCCCAGTACTGGATTTCATGCAGGCTCGGCCCGAGAGCGATGACGCTGCCTCCCCCGTCATATGACCGGACCGAGGATCCGTTGCCGGTGGTGAGGTAGATGCGGCCGTAACCGCCGATGGAAAGGCCGGATGGCGCCCAGACCGCCTCTTCACGCGCACTGGGCACCTCAAAAATCCGATCGGGAGCTTGGCGCGCGACGCTGACGGCCATCACGTAGCCGTGGTACGGGCCGCAATCGCCATAGAGACCACCCAGCGGCACGTAGACGGTCCCATCGCGATAAGAGAGGGCCGCGCGCTGGTGTGCGGAGGGTGAGGAGCCCGGGGGATCGACGGGCCATCTCGCCGTCACGCGTCCCGTAGCGAGACTAAGCGCATAGAGCATATGGGCGCCGGATGCTGTCTCGGCTGCGACGTAGAGCCGGTGACGGGCAATGACCGAGGGTCCCGTGATTCCGAGCGGATTAATGTCTCCGCACGGCAGGCTCGCGAGGGGGGCGGCGCCGCCAGGTGGCGGCTCCACCGGATCTGTCCCGTCAGACGATCAATCGCATAAACCGTATCGTTCTCGGTCCCCACGTACACGACAGGGCCCTGCCACACCGGTTCGGCGTAGATCGCGCCGTCGAGAGCGGATGTGGACCATTCGGGAATCGCGGCGCCAAGGGGGGGCTCCGGGAAACTGCCGGCGCGGAAATTGTCTTGATGACACGTGGGCCCGGGCGGGGACGGTACGGACGGGCGCCGTGGTCCGGCCAGGATGCCGAACGTCAGCACGACGACCACGCCGATGGCGAAGAGGGTCCGCACCATGCCCTGAACGCCCCTTGGCAATGCTGCCTTGCACCCGTAAGGGCGCGCCGGATGAGGGTTTTCAGGCGCGGACCTCAGCTTGACCCTCCCTGGGGCCGTGTCTATAATGTAGACGATTTGCGCGGCGGGAGGTGAAGACTGCCATGAAGCGAACGTACCAGCCAAACCGCCGGCACCGGCACAAGGTTCACGGCTTTAGAAAGCGCATGTCCACCCGGGCTGGACGGGCCGTGCTTCGGCGCCGCCGCGCCAAGGGCCGGAAACGTTTAGCCGTCTAGCATGCGGGTAGAGCGGCTGAAGCGGCCGCGAGAGTTTGGGCACACGGTGTCCACCGGCAGAACCTATACGAATCGCTTTCTCGTCGTGTTTGTCAGCGCGGTTCCCGGTGAACCGACCCGTGTAGGCTTCGCGGCAGCCCGCTCTGCAGGTACGGCCGTGAAGAGGAACCGGATTCGCCGTCGGCTTCGGGCAGCGGTGGCGGGCTTGAGCCGCCCATTCTGTCCAGGCCGGCGCATTGTTGTTCTTGGCAAGGCCTCCGTGCTGAACGCGTCCTGGCGCGAGCTCACGGGGGCGCTGGCCGCCTTGCTGGACCGGGCCGGGTGCCTTGAAGGAGACTGATGTTGACGACCGTCGCAGTGGCGGTGATCCGGGGCTATCAGCGTTTCGTGTCCCCGTGGCATCTGCCGACCTGCCGTTATCAGCCAACGTGCTCCGAGTATGCCGTAACGGCGCTCCAGCGATACGGCGTTGTCAGGGGCGGCATCATGGCGCTGTGGCGTGTGATGCGCTGTCACCCGCTGCACGCGGGCGGATATGATCCGGTTCCATAACGCGGGGAGGCAGAGATAGTGGCCATCTGGCACGGGTTCGTGTACATCTTGACGACGATCTTCGTGTTCTTTTCCCACCTGACAGGCAACTACGTCATGGGTGTGGTGCTGCTCACGGTGGTCGTGCGGCTGGTCTTGCTGCCTTTGGGTGTCGCGCAGGTGCGCTCGTTCCAGAAGATGGCACGGCTGGCTCCGCGCCAGCGGGAACTGCAGGCCAAACACAAGGGCAACCCGCAGAAGATGCAGGAGGAACTCTCGGCTCTCTATAAGGAGGAAGGCGTCAACCCGGCGGCCGGCTGCCTCCCGTTGCTCCTCCAGCTGCCGGTCATGTACGGCTTGTTTGACGCCCTGCGCATCTTCCCGTATTCACAGCATTTCGGGACTTTCATTTGGCACAACCTCGCCAAGCCAGACCCCTTCTACGTGCTGCCTGTGCTGGTTGCTGTCAGCACGTTTTTTATGCAGCGTCAGTCCATGCAGATGACGCCGCCGCAGCCTGGCATGGAACAGAGCCAGAAGATGATGCTGTGGCTCATGCCGATCATGTTCGGCTACATCGCTTCGCGTCTGTCGGCTGGGCTGTCCGTCTACTACGTCACCTCCAACCTTTTCCAGCTGGCACAGACCACGGTGCTGCTCCGCAGATCCCAATCGCCGGCGACCGCACCGAAGAAGGCCAGCACTTAGCACGCTGTGGGCGGGGAATCCGAAACAGACCTCACTGCGCTCCTTCATGAAACAGCGGATTCCTGGGGTATCCCCATCCCCTCCGGAGCCGTATCACGCATCATCAGGCACTTTCAGTTAGTCCATGCCGAGAACCAACGCGTCAACCTGATTGGTCTTCGCCATGAAGATCTACGGGTCCAGTTCATCCGGCTGGTACTCGATGCGGTCTCGGCCGCCATGGTGGTCGGGGACCGGGGCGCGGCCGTTGATATCGGAAGTGGGGCCGGGTTTCCCGGGCTGACGCTGGCCCTTCTCCATCCCGTGCAGACCTGGACACTGGTTGAAGCCACCCAGAAGAAGGCCGCGGCACTAGAACGCATGATCGACTCGCTGGGGACTCATAACGTCTCTGTTGTCGCGCAGCGCGCGGAAGTATGGGCGCATCAGGATCGGGCGACGTTCCAATGGGCGACGGTCCGTGCTGTGGGGTCTCTGGGCCTCATTTCGGAGCTCGCCGCCCCCATGCTTGCCAAGGGGGGGACGCTCGTGGCAATGCGGGGGCCCGCCGGCCGGGATGAGGTCCGGGTTGCCCAGCTCGCTCTGCAGACGCTGGGCCTGCGGGCAGGGACGGTGCAGGAATTGGAGCTTCCGGAGGGACAAGGAACGCGCACCCTGGTTCAATTGGAGAAGACAGCCGCGACACCGGCCCGCTTTCCCCGCACGGGACGGGCATTGGGAAGGTTCTGACAGGAAGCGGTCTCGGACACCGCGAAGGGTTCTGCGGAGACATTCAACTGGTTCAACCTGGGTCAGCCTTGTTCAACTTGTTCAACTTGTTCAATAGGAAGGTGACTGGCGGGCATGGGGCGAGTCATCGCCATGGCCAATCAGAAGGGCGGGGTGGGTAAGTCCACCGTCGCGGTCAATCTGGCCCTTGCCTGGGCC
>JBMFXK010000075.1:0-9261 GCA_049964315.1 Clostridia bacterium
CATCCTGCCGCTGCTCCTGACCGGGATGCTCGGCATGCCAGTGAATCTTCTGCATCTCCTTCTTGGACACATCGGACAGCAGCTGGCCGGAACCGACCATATGGGCCGTAAAGTAGCGAGTAAGGTCCGAGGCGGTCGAGCAGAATCCTGTGGCGGGAGACATCGCACGCGTGTCGATCGGCACGATCGGGAGCCGCCGGCCGCCGCTCTTGCGGGCGTACCCGGTCACTACCCTTTCGGCGTGTCCGGGCCCGTATTCGGCATACGTGTTCGATAGGCCGAGCGGCCGCACGATGCGCTCCATCACGAAATCGTTGTAGGGCTGTCCCGATGCCTGCTCCACCACGCGGCCCAGAAGGGTATAGCCGAAGTTGGAGTACTTCATTTGGGTATTAACCGCCGCAGTCAGGTCGATGCCCAGGATTTCCTCCATGAAGCCGGCCTGGTCGGGAAACGGACGCAGGAGCTGCCAGAAGTCTGAGTCCACCCCATCCCGGATCACGCTCGCACCGTGAGAGAGGAGATGGCGGACGGTGACTTCTCCATAGCGGCGGTCGCGATGGTCGCGAAGCCAGGGAACGTACTGCTCCAGCGGGTCGTCTAGACGGAGGCGGCCCTCCTCCTGCAGAAGCATGATGGCGGTGGCGGTAAACGTCTTCGAATGGGAGGCGATGCGGAAGATGTGGTCAGTCCGGAGCGCCGCGTCCTGCTCAAGGTCGGCGTGGCCGAAAGCCTCGTTCAGCACGAGTGTGCCGTCGACGGACACGGCAACTTGAAACCCGGGGACATCGATCCGTTCGTACCGGAGGCGAAGCCAGGGGCGGATGAAGTCGAGGGCGCGTTCGAGCGCTTTGCTGTTCATGCCGCCATCCTAGCATCCAGTGCGACACAATCGGGGAGCGGACTGCACGAGCCCAGAAGATTCTCCCCACCCTCACCCCAAGACAGCACGTTCTCCAGCGTCCGGGCCTTGCTGCCGCCTCATCGACCTGTCCTTCGCCGTTCGCGGCGAGCTGCGTGACAAGGTCGGCCACCGCATCCCTCGGCGTGAACGGCGCCAGCTCCCGGACGGTATCCCAGCTCCAGCCGCCGCCCGGCACGGCCCTGACCAGCTCCGCCAGAAACGGGCCGTCCAGAAATGGCGCCAGGTCGGGGATGGGCGCCGCGGTCGGCATCTCGGCCCGGCGCCTGATCCTCGCGACCAGGGCCTCCGGGGTCATGAAGGGGGCCAACTCGGTCAGCTGGTCCCCGTCAATCTCGGGCAGGCACTGCGCCACCAGTTGGCTCGGCACCTCGGGTGGCACGAACGGGGCCAGGCCCACCACGTCATCCAGGGTGGGGCCGCCCGCGGCACCTGATGGACCGGCCGCCGCCTCCGTGGCAGCTGGCAACGCGTTTGCCGGCTGCCTCTCCGCCGGATCGGGGGCCATCCCCGTGCGCGCCCGCCGCCAGAGTCCGGAACCGGAGGGACCTGCGCCGGGGCCGGGCGGCCGTCCCTATCGTCTGCCCCCGCAGCTGCACCGACACTGACACCGAGGACGTTCGCGAGCGGCACCAGGATCCCCACATCGGGCAGCGATTCTCCCCGCCGCCACTTGCTCACAGCCTGGTGGGCAGGTTCAAGATCTCCGCCAGCTCGCTCTGGGACAGGTTCCGCGCCTTTCGAAGCCGCGCTATCCTTCTGCCCGCCAGCTCTTCCGATATCGTGTCCGCACCTCCGCCTTCGTGGGCTCGCGGTAGTACGCCCCCTCATCCCGGCTATCAGCGCCGTGTTGCCCCCCGCCGTTTAGGCCATGGCGGCCTCCGGTTGCAATGCGTTGCCGAACAATCAGGCGTCGCCCCCCTGCACGCCATTCGCGGTAGAATGCAGCCGTCATGAAGGGAGGCTGCCGGTGGACCCCGTGGACCTGGTCATCTTCGACAACGACGGCGTACTGGTGGACAGCGAACTGATGTCGAACCGGGTGCTGGCCGATTTGCTCACCGAGGTGGGGTGCCCCACCACCCTGGAGGAGAGCATCGAGCAGTTCATGGGGGGAACGCTGGGTGCGGTGAGGCTGCTGGTGCGATCGCGGGACGGTATGGAACTCCCGGGGGACTTTGAGCGCGTCTACCAAGAACGCCTGTTTCTCGCCTTCGAGCGGGATCTGCATCCGGTGCCGGGTGTGCGTGACGTCTTGAGCCGGCTCACCGTCCCGTATTGCGTAGCCTCCTCCGGATCCGTCGAGCGCATCGTGCGCGCTCTCACAAAGACGGGCCTCCTGCCGTTTTTTGGCGACCGTATCTTCAGCGCCGACGCGGTCGCTCACGGAAAGCCCGCGCCGGATGTGTTTTTGTATGCGGCCGAGTCTATGGGGGTGGCTCCCGCGCGCTCGGTTGTGGTGGAAGACAGCCCGAACGGCGTGCGGGCCGCGCGGTCGGCCGGCATGCGTGTACTGGGTTACACCGCTCTTACCCCCCGCGACCGTCTCCAAGGCGCAGACGCTCTCTTCGAGGACATGGGAGAGCTGCCGGCCCTGCTCGAGTCTTTGCAGGGCAAGCCGCCGTCGCGCGTCGACGGATAACAAACAGAGCCGGAAATAGCCGTGGGCGACGCAGATCGTCAACTGCACCGCGGGAGTGGGGGAGACTCAGGCCCTCTCTTCTTCGGGGGCCGCGCACACCGGCTGCGCCACTACACCGGTGTGCATGCAGACGCCCCACGCACCGACCGATCCGCAAAGCGGTCTGAAGCCCGGTCGTCCGGAGGCGTAGAGCTCAGACGATTTCCGAGGGCCGGCGGGCGGAGAGGCGGCCCTCACCGTCTCTTGCGTCCGTCCGCAGGACCCCTGTATCCTATCGCCAATACCTGAGCGGCCGCCCGCGTGGGAAAGAAGAGGCGCTTCGTAACAGCGTGCCGATATCCCCCAAAGCCCCGGCCAGGGGACCGTGCAGCCGTGCTGTCCCCGTCGTTCGGCGGCCCCGCGCACTTCCCGGCGCCTTACGAGCTCGGGATCGAGCGCCTCCGCCGCGAGTTCGGCCTCATACCCGTCGAGTTTCCGACCACCCGGATGCCGGACGCCTCTCTCGCCGAACGGGCTGCGGACACCGAAGCCGCATTTCTCGACCCCGGGATCGCGGTCGTGATCGCCACTCTCGGTGGGTCGGACGAGTTAAGGGTGCTCCGCTATCTGAAGCCGGAGACGTGGGCTGCCCACCCGAAGCCATTTTTCGGGTACAGCGACAATACCAAGCTCCTGCACCTCCTCTTTCGGGCCGGCGTCGTCGGCTACCATGGCGGCGCCGTCATGGTGCAGTGGGGACGCCCCGGGGCCATGCACCCCGTGACGGCGGATTCACTCCGGCGTGCGCTGTTCACGAGCGGCTGGTTCGAACTGCCACAGAGCCCGGCATTCACCGATGAGGAACAGTGTGACTGGAGCGATCCCGTTTCGCTGCGACGCGAGCCCCAGCTGGTCCAGGCGGACCCCTGGGAGTGGCACGGCCCCCCGTGCCACATCGAAGGGAGAGCCTGGGGCGGATGTCTTGAAATCATCGACGACCAGCTTCGCACGGGTCGTTACCTGGAGCCGCCCGACCGGTATGAAGCGGGGGTGTTGTTTCTCGAAAGCTCCGAGGAGCCGCCTTCGGCGCGCTACGTGTACGAGGTGCTGCTGGGCATGGGCGAACGCGGGCTCTTGGAGCGCTTTGCCGCCATTCTGGTCGGCCGTCCCAAGGCCTGGTCATTTGAGCATCCCAACGACTCCGCCGCCAAGTCCCGCTATGCCGCTGATCAGCGCGAGGCTGTGCTCCGGGCCGCCCGGGAATATAATCCCGAAGCGGTGTTGGTGTTCAACCTCGACATCGGTCACACCGACCCCCAGGTCGTCATTCCGCATGGCGGCACCGTGCGGGTGGATGCCCTAAGCCGCCGTATCGCGGTCCGGTGCTGACGAGGCGTGCGGCGTGCCGCAGTTTGTCCTCGCCCGATTACCCCGACGGGCAGCGTCCGACCGATCTCGCGGTCCCTGCCTCCCCGGATGAAGCCACCGACGCCGCAGGTGCGAGTCCGCCGCCGTGCAGGGGCCGCGATGCCCGGTGCGGGAGCGAGCGGGCGTGGGGATGGCAGGCTCGGGATGGCAGCCAGCTGCCCCTGGGTCCGCCAGACCGCCATCGGCGGTTGCGGTGTCGCTCCCTGTCACATCGGTGGATCGCAAGCTGGACGTACCTGTTACACTCCGAGCGCAGGCATTTCGACCCTTGAGGGGGCGCTTTCGTGGCGGAAGTCCTCCCGCCCGGGCAGGGAGGCCTCGCGACCCTGCTCGCCCCCTTCCGTGCGTCACGCGCGTTTACGACCTTGTTCGCAGGGCAGGCGCTGTCACGGTTTGGCGACGCGGTGCTTTACGTTCTGCTCCCACTCGTTACCTACGGGCTGTCCCACAACCCGCTCGCCATGGCCGTCGTCAGCGCCGCCTACACGGTGCCGCAATTGTTTGCGCTGCCGCTGTCCGGACTGTTGGTGGACCGAATGTCCCGCATCTGGCTCATGCGTCTGGCGGACCTGGTGCGCCTAATCGTACTCGGAATCCTGGCCATGTTACTGGCCCGTCACATCCTGAACCTTCGAGAGGTGGTGGGCGGCGCGATCCTGTACGGACTGATGGACGCGGTATTCCTGCCTGCGTATGGTGCCGTGCGGGCGGAGGTCTTTCTCGAGCCGATCCGGACGGCGGCCAATTCCCTCACCCAGACCGCGCAGCAAGTGGCCATGGTGGCGGGACCGGCCGTGGGCGGTCTGTTGGCGACGCTTGGGTCCCCCGCGGCTGGTCTCGCCTTCGATGCGCTGACCTTTCTGGTTTCGTTCGTAAGCCTGTCCTTTCTTACTCTCCCGCCCAGGCCACAGGTCCTGGACGACGATGCCCCCCGTCTGCCGTTTCTGGCGCAGATCCGGGGCGGCCTTGATGCCTTGCGGCCCCACCCTTGGCTCTGGCAGACCATCCTGGTGTTCAGCGTGACCAACATTGCCAGCAACGGGCTGGTCGACGTGCTGGTCCCGTGGTATGTCAAGGTCCACTTGAGCCTGCCCGGAGACGACTACGGCTTTGCCATGACCGGGATGGCCGCCGGGTCGCTCGTTATGGCATTCGTGTACGGCCAGCGCGCCCGGTGGCGGCGGCGCGGGATGCTGGCTTACGCAGGCGCTGCGGTGTGGGCGCTCAGCCTGGGTGCGGTGGCGCTGTTCCATGCCATCGTACCCATCGTGCTGGTCCTGGCCGTCTCCGGTGCCGGGGCGATCCTGTTTGCCCTCATCTGGGAGATCAGTTTGCAGGAGATGGTGCCGGTCGAGTATTTCGGCCGCGTTGTCAGCCTGGACATGCTGGGATCCACCGCTCTGGTGCCGGCGGGCTACCTCGCCATCGGCGCGCTGGCCGACGCGGTGGGCGGTGTGCCGACCCTTCTGGTGACGGGGGCTCTAGGAGCCGTCATCATGCTGACCATGATCGGAACCCGGGCGGTGCGGCAGTACTCCTGACCCATCGACTACCGGCCCTGGCCGCATGCGGGGAACCCCTGCCATGGAGCGCGTCGATGGCGCGGGCTGCTGCCCGCACACGTCCGCGTTCTTGAACCCGGTGCGGGCGAGACTGCTGCCCTACGGCCGCGGCAGAGCCGGCTGCGGCCGCTGCGCCTGGATCCGGGTCTTAGGGCTCACGTCCCCGGCGGCCGCCCTCGGATGCGTGCCGCAAAACAGGTTCGGTGACCGGTTGCGTGTCCCGGTCACCGAACCCGCCGCCTCAGAGGAGGTCGAAGCGATCGAGACTCATCACCTTGTGCCACGCGGCCACGAAGTCCTGGACGAACTTCTCGTGCCCGTCTTCACACGCGTACACCTCGGAAATGGCGCGAAGCTGGGAGTTGGAGCCAAAGACGAGATCGACCACGGTGGCGGTCCACTTCTGCTCCCCCGTGGCGCGGTCAGAGCCTTCAAACACGCCGTCCGACTCGGCCGAGGGCTTCCACTCGGTACGCATGTCCAGCAGGTTCACGAAGAAGTCGGGGGTGAGTACCCCCGGCCGGTCGGTGAGGACGCCATGCGCGGATCCGTCCCAGTTGGCCTGGAGAGCCCGCATGCCGCCCACCAGCACCGTCATCTCCGGCGCCGTCAACGTCAGCAGGTGGGCCCGTTCTACCAGGGCATGGTCCGGGGGGAGCGTGGCGGCTCCGGCGCGGTAGTAATTGCGGAACCCGTCCGCCATCGGCTCGAGCACCGCAAACGACTCCGCGTCGGTCTGATCCTGAGACGCGTCGGTGCGCCCCGGTACGAACGGCACCGAGACGGCATAGCCCGCGTGACGCGCGGCCTGTTCGACGGCCGCGCACCCGGCCAGGACAATCACGTCCGCGAGCGACACCCGGCGCCCGCCTGACTGTGAGCGGTTGAAGTCTCTTTGGATCTCCTCGAGTACCCGCAGGGTGTGGCCCAGGGCGGCAGGATTGTTGACCTCCCAGCCCTTTTGCGGGGTCAGGCGAATCCGGGCCCCGTTGGCCCCCCCGCGCATGTCGGTTCCGCGGAAGGTGGAGGCCGCCGCCCAGGCGGTGGAGACCAGCTGCGTGATGGACAGACCGGAGGCGAGGACCTGGCTCTTCAAGTCCCCCATGCCCGCTGCCCCAATCAGCTCATGGTCGACCGGCGGCACGGGGTCCTGCCACAACTGGGGTTCCGGCACCCACGGGCCCAGGTAGCGGGTGGCGGGTCCCATGTCGCGGTGCAAGAGCTTGTACCACGCCTTGGCGAAGGCGTCGGCGAGCTCCTCGGGGTGCTCGTGGAAGCGCTCGGCAATGGGGCGATAGATCGGATCCACTTTCAGCGCGAGATCGGTGGTCAACATCATGGGCGCATGCCGCTTGGCGGGGTCGTGGGCGTCCGGCACTGTTCCCTGGGCGGCCGGATCGACCGGCGTCCATTGATGCGCACCAGCCGGGCTCGTCGTCAGCGTCCACTCATACCGGAAGAGGTTGTCGAGGAAACCGTTGTCCCACTTGGTCGGCTCATTGGTCCAGGCGCCTTCCAGGCCGCTGGTGTAACTGTCGGCGCCCCGGCCGCTGCCGTAGCGGTTCTTCCAGCCGAGGCCCTGGTCTTCGAGGGCGGCCCCCTCCGGCTCGGGGCCGACATATTCGGCCGCCACCGCGCCATGCGTCTTGCCCAAGGTATGACCGCCGACGATGAGCGCCACCGTCTCCCCGTCATCCATGGCCATGCGCCGGAACGTCTCCCGGATGTCCCGGGCCGCCGCCAACGGATCGGGATGGCCGTTGGGACCCTCCGGATTCACATAGATGAGGCCCATCTGCACGGCACCGAACGGGCGTGCCAGTTCCCGGTCGCCACGGTAGCGCTGGTCGCCCAGCCACGTGTCTTCGGGTCCCCAGTCGATGTCCTCTTCCGGCGCCCAGATGTCTTCCCGCCCGAAGCCGAAGCCCAACGTCTTAAAGCCCATTGCCTCATAGGCGCAGTTGCCGGCGAAGATGATAAGGTCGGCCCAGGAGATCTGACGGCCGTACTTCTGCTTGACCGGCCACAATAGGCGCCGCGCCTTGTCCAGGTTCGCGTTGTCGGGCCAGCTGTTCAACGGAGCAAACCGCTGGGCGCCGGTGCCGCCGCCGCCCCAGCCGTCATGGATGCGATAGGTGCCCGCCGCATGCCAGGACATCCGGATGAAGAACGGTCCATAGTGACCGTAGTCGGCGGGCCACCAGTCCTGCGAGGTCGTCATGACCGCGATGACGTCCCGCTTCAGGGCGTTGACATCGAGCGTCTTGAATGCGTCGCGGTAACGGAAATGGGCCCCCAGGGGGTTGGACTGGGGCGCATGCTGGTGGAGAACCTGCAGGTTCAGCTGATTCGGCCACCAGTCTCGATTGGTCCGGCGGCGCATCGGGGCCGGATGGGCCGGGATCGTGCGTTCCTCGCCGTGGTCAGACATATCGGTCTCCCTTCTCGCCGTTCTTGTGGGCACGGCCGCTGCTGGAACACCCGTTGATAAGGTTGCAACGCTCAGTTAGTGGGAACGAGCTCGTGTGGGCGGCCACGCCTGGTCTGCACGGCCGGTACGAGCCGGCGGGCGCGACAGCCGAAGCAGGCAGAGAGCCTCGGGTTGCAGCCCGCCCGATGCTCTGCCGCATCGGACGCAACGGCCTGAGCCGCAACCATACACGTCGACCCCAAGGTCCCGGGACTGCACGGCTCACGAGCGCCTCCGCTCGGCCACGTGAGTTGAGCACTCCGGATCCCCGGGGACTCGTGACCGAGAAGCTGCAGTCCTCGGACGGGCACGACCGCAATGGGAACACCGGACGCGCAGCGCGGCTCGACTACACCGCACGACCACCGTGCCGGCCGACTCACGATAGGCTCTCCTCCCTCGCTTTCCCTCCTCTGCTTCACATCCACTCTAAAGCTGACCGCTCCCCTGCGACCGCCCCCAGATCGAGGGTCCCTCCGGGAAAGTGGATGCCGTTTCCCGGGATCTTCGCTTCCTTAATCTGGAGTCCCTCCTACCCCCGCAATCGCTTAAGTGGCCCTTCGGTGCGACCGGGGCCCACCCGTAAACCCCGCGCCGTGCCTGCCGTCACTGCCGCCGGGTTCAGCGCGGACCGTCATCCCGTCAGGGGCCGTCGTGCGTGGACCGACACGATACTTCTCCGGCCCGTGACGCAGCTGGGACTGCACCGCATGGAGCAACCCAAGCGCTCGCCCGTCCGCGGAACACCCGGGTACCGCTCCGCGGCAGCCAGCCGGCGGGCGCCCCATGTCCCACGCGCTTACTGTCAGGACTCGGGGACGTGGAGGCGAAATGCATCAGATCTTGACGTCGGACTGGTTGGATATCCCATGATATGCCAGGTTCTTCCGGACAGGGGATGCCGGCGATGTGGGATCGGGGGAGAAAGCTATAAGCGCCCTGATGGAAACGGCCCAGGTTCCGCTCGGGGAATTGCAGCGCATGCAGGGCCGGCCCTTCGGACTCGATGAGTCGAGCCGGCCGATCGACCATGGCAGCGGAAAGCTCGTCGTAGCTGCGGTCGAATACTTGCGAGCCTATATCGCCCAGCGTGCCGGGCGGGAGTTGCGCGACGACCTGTCCGCCGATTAGCGCCGCGCGGAGATCCGGTTGCCGCCGTGATCCCGCATTCCGACGAGCTCATGGCACTCGCCAGCCCGGGCGTTTTCTCCCTGCGCTATCCGGCCCACCCCGTCGCGCATCTCTTCCGAAGGGTGGC
>JBMFXK010000076.1:0-9249 GCA_049964315.1 Clostridia bacterium
CCCTGCACGAAGACGTCCGACGGGAGGTGGCAGCCGGCCGCCGTGATTGACGTGGTGCTGGTGAGCCCGGAGATACCGCCCAACACAGGCAATATCGCCCGTACCTGCGCCGCCACCGGAGCGCGCCTGCATCTCGTGGAGCCGCTGGGCTTTGAGGTGAGCGACCGGTATCTGAAGCGGGCCGGGGTGGATTACTGGCACCTGGTCAACGTCACCACCCATCCATCGTGGGAGGCGCTTCCGCCCGAGCTCAGGCTGGGCGAGCGCCTCCACCTCTTTACAGCCCGGGGCGGCCCGCGCTACGACGCGGTGGAGTATGGGGCGGCCCCCGTACTGGTGTTTGGCCGGGAATCAACCGGGCTGCCGGAGTCGATTCTGGGCAGCTATCCGCATGCCTGGCGCCGCATTCCCATGCGGGCCGGGGTTCGGTCCCTCAACCTGTCCAATGCGGCCTGCCTGGCCATTTATCGGGCGTGGGCCGAACAGGGATATCCGGAGGCCGACGAAGACTGAGCGCACGCCCGGGATGACCACCACAGATCCCTCGTATACTGCCACTAGTTCGCGACGAGGAGGACGGCATGCTGGTCCTCATCCTGAGCGGCATGGTCTTGATCGTCCTCTCCGCCGACTACTTCACGAACGGCGTGGAGTGGCTCGGCCGGGGACTCGGGCTCGGGCAGAGTGCGGTGGGAACGCTCCTGGCTGCGCTGGGTACGGCCCTCCCCGAGACGCTGGTGCCGGTTCTCGCCATCTTGGCGGGGGCAGGCGCCCGCCGCATGGGAGTCGGCCTTGGTGCCATTCTCGGCGCCCCGTTCATGCTGGCGACCCTGGGTTTTGGCGTCCTTGGCGTCGGGTCTTGGTGGTTCGGGCGCCATCGGGCGCCGGTGGCCATTCCGGACGCGGTGGGCCGCGATCTGCGATTCTTCGTGGCCGCTTTCAGCGCCGCCCTCCTGGCGAGCCTGCTGCCGCCCACCGTGCGGCCGTACGCCGGGGTGGCCCTGGTGCTGTTCTATCTGGGATTCGCCCGCTCTGTGCTGATGTCTGCCGACAACCCGGCGAGCGAGGGCCGGGCGGTGCCGCTGCACTTCTGGCAGGGGGAGCGGCCGCCCATGCTGGTGGCGGCCGCTCAGGTGGCGCTGGGACTGATGGGGCTCGTGGTGGGAGCCCACTTCTTCGTCCAGGCGGTGACAGAACTAGCGGTGCATTCCGGCATCAGCGGGTTTGTCCTCTCGGTGCTCCTGACGCCGGTGGCTACGGAACTGCCCGAAGTCCTGAACTCCATCATCTGGTTGAAGCGACGGCAGGATATCCTGGCCTTCGGCAACGTCACCGGCGCCATGGCGTTCCAGGCCAGCCTGGTGCCGGCGCTGGGCATGTGGCTCACACCGTGGAAGTTTTCCAGCGTGGAGTGGGCGGTCGGAGCCCTGGCAGTGGCCGCCGCGCTGTGGACGCTGTGGATGGTTGGCAAGCAGCGGAAGGCTTCCGGACTCATGCTGGGGGGCGGGGCCTACCTGCTGGCCGCGGCGGGGCTGGTGCTGGCCGCGGTCCGGCTGTAACCGCGTCAGGTTGACCCTGTCTGGGCGTATCCGTATGATGGGAAAGGCTAGGTGCCCCCTGGGCCGTACACAATAGAGGCGAGCGGTCCGATGAAGTGCGCTCGCGGGCGGTGTTGTCGGGTCAAATCCCGCGCCCTTCCCCTCGCTAAGCGGAGGCCGTCTAAGCAATGTGGACACGTCTGGTCAGATGGATTGACGAGCGGCTTATGGTCACGCCCCTGTGGCGGGACATTGCCGACCATCCCGTGCCCGAGCATGTGAATCCCAGCGAACATGTCAAAGCATTCGTCTATTGCTTCGGGGGAGTGACGTTCCTCCTCATCATCGCGCAGTTCGTGACGGGCATGTTCCTGGCCATGTACTATGTCCCGGACCTCATAAACTCTTACACGTCCACGAGCTACATCATGCACCACGTGATCTTCGGGGCGCAGGTTCTGGCCATGCACAACTGGGGGTCCTCCCTCATCATCATCATGGTGACCCTGCACATGCTCCGGATCTACTGGATGGGTGCGTACCGGAAACCGCGCGAACTCAACTGGATCGTAGGAGCCACCCTGATGCTGCTCATGCTGGGCTTCGGCTTTACCGGCTACCTCCTCCCCTGGGATGAGAAAGCCTACTTCGCCACCCAGGTGGGTGTGAACTTTGTCAAATACGTGCCCTACATCGGCAACTGGCTCTTCCTGGTGGTGGCGGGCGGCTCCAAGATCGGCGCCGCGACCCTGTCGCGGTTTTTCGCGGTGCACGTGCTGTTCCTGCCTGCAGGCCTCCTGGCCTTCCTGGGGCTGCATTTCCTGATGATCCGGAGAAACGGCATCACCGGGCCGTATTAGGCTCCGAAATACGGAGGAGGAGCTCAACAACTTGGACGAGCACAACGAGCACAAGGCCCGCGAGTACCAGTCCAAAGGCGTCGTTCCCTTCTGGCCCGAGCACCTCTTAAAAGAGCTGGTCGTCGGCCTGGTGGCGGTCGCCTCGCTGTGGGCGTTTGCCCACTTTAATCCCGTTCCCCTGGGGCCGCCGGCGGACCCGGGCGACTGGGCTTTTCAGCCCGCTCCGGACTGGTACTTTTACTGGGTCCAGAGTTTCTTTGACGTGAGCGGCTACTACTGGAGCGTTCTCGGTCTGGCCAATCTGGACTGGATCCTCCAGTTCGCGTTGCCGGCGGTCGGGGTGCTCATCTTCATGGGCATACCCTTCCTCGACCGTTATCCGGAACGCCGCCTGTTGAAGCGTCCGCTCATGTTTGGCATCCTGCTGGCCGGGTTCGCGTTCTTCGGGTACTTCACCGCCAACGGCGTGTACACGCATGCCCAGTTGAGCAACAACGAGCCGCTGGCCATCTATAAGTCGTCGTGTGCCACCTGTCATGCGTTGGGCACCCAGGGCAATCAGACCGGGGTGGTGAAGCTGAACGGGCAGTACATCTATCCGCCGCCGCTGACTTATGTGGGCGACATTCTTACGCCGGTCCAGATTGAGAAGCAGCTCGTGAACCCGGTGGGCGGTATGCCGAACCTTCACCTGCCGCCAGCGGCTGTCACCTACATGGTGACCTTCCTCTCCCAGCAGAAGTAGCGGTCGGCACGGAAATGAAGCCTCACCTCCGGGAACCCTGTTCCTGGAGGTGATGGTATGTCTGTCCGCACGCACAGATCCGAGTCGGAAAAGCCGAAGCCGCAGATGAGAGAGCCGAAGGCGAAAAAGGAGAAAAAGGAGAAGAAGGAAAAGGAGCTGTCCCCCGAGGAGCGGGCGCGCATCACGCTGAAGCGAGAGGTGGCCATGGCGCTCGGGTTATGGGATAAAGTGGAGCAAATAGGATGGGGAGGGCTATCGGCCGCCGAGACCGGCCGCATCGGAGCCGCCTTGCAGCGACGCCTGCGCGAAGCCAACCCGTCCGCGTGAGAGAGAGGTCGACCGCCTGTGTACTGGGAACAGCTCACCACGCGTCGTTTTGCCGAAATGATGCCTGCGGTCCATACGGTCCTGCTTCCGACGGGGACGGTCGAGGCCCATGGCCTGCACTGCCCGCTCGGGACCGACAACTACCACCCGGCCGCGCTGGCGGCGCGCCTGGAGGCACGGCATCCCGACCAGGTCCTCGTGGCTCCTGCCATTCCCTACGGGCATTCGTGGGAGCTTGAGGAATGGCCGGGCACCCTTAGCATTCCGGCCGAGGCGTTTCAGCAGTATGTGACCGTGGTGGGGCTGGCCATGCTTCGCTGGGGCATCCGCAACATCGTGATCCTGAACGGGCACGGGGGAAACACCGGCGCGCTGGGGCATGCCGGGGAGGTCATTGCCGACGCCGGCGGGCGCGTGGTGATCACGAACTGGTGGCTCGACTACAGCCGTGACATCCTGACGGTGACCGGTGGTCAGGGCCATGCGGGGGAGGACGAGACATCGGTCATGCTCGCCCTGCATCCCGAGTGGGTGGAGATGGAACATGCCGTGTACAATCCGAAGCGGCCCAAGTACCGGGTCAAGGACCGCCCGCACCGCCAGGTCACGCTTCGGAACGCCGTCACCGGTGACGGCCGGGGCGGCACGAGCGAGAAAGGCGCGCGTATTCTGGATCTGGTCGTCGACCGACTGGACGCTCTCCTGACCGATCTCTGGGCCGACGAACTTTTTGAGCCCGCGGTCAAGTAGGGCGCCGGGTTCGACCCTCAAGGAAGTGTCGCGTGTGAACCTCTCGACGCGAGCCCGCAGTGTGAGCGCTTCTCCCACGCTGGCCATCGACCAGGAAGCCAAAGCCCTGATGGCCGAGGGCGAGGACGTCGTAAACTTCGGAATCGGAGAACCGGACTTTGCCACGCCGGACTTTATCGCCGGCGCCGCCATCGCCGCCGTCCGCGGCGGGATGACCAAGTACACGGCCGCCGAAGGGACGCCGGACATCAGGACGGCCATTGCGGACTATCTTTATCGAACGGAGAAGCTCCGCTATGAGCCGAGCGAGGTCATGGCCACGGCGGGCGCCAAGCAGGCCATCTACAATGCCCTCCTGGCCCTCGTCAACCGCGGCGATGGGGTCATGATCCCGTCGCCCTACTGGGTCTCGTACCCCGAACAGGTCCAGCTCGCGGGCGGGGTGCCGGTCATTGTGCAGACGCGGCCAGACGCCGCGTATCATCTCACCGCGGAGGATCTGGAACGCGCCTACCGGCCGGAGGTGAAGGGCCTCATCGTGAACTCGCCCAACAATCCGACCGGCGCCATCGTCCGTCCGGAGGACGCGCCAGCCATCGCCGAGTTCTGCGAGCGGCATGACCTGTTCGTGATTGCGGATGAGATTTACCATCGTCTTACCTACGGTTCCGAGGCTTCCTCGTTGGCGGGTCTGGACGGGATGCGCGAGCGTACGGTGGTCGTCAACGGTGTGTCCAAGAGTTATGCCATGACCGGATGGCGGATCGGGTTTGCGGCCGGGCCGGGGCCTGTGGTCGCGGCCATGGGCCGGATTCAGGGCCAGACCACCTCGAACCCGGCCAGTGTGTCGCAGGCCGCCGCGACGGCGGCGCTGAACGGAGACGACCGGGCCGTGGAGGCGATGCGGCAGCGATTCCAGGGACGTCGGGGGCTCATGCTGGAGGGATTGGCCAGAATCCCCGGCTTCCATCCTGTGCCGCCGGAGGGCGCCTTCTACATCTTGGTGGAAACCGGGCCGCTGGCAGGATCGTTTGAGGGAAAACCGCTGCGTGACGGCGACGTGTTGGCGCGCTACCTGCTCCACACCTGCCGGGTCGCGGTGGTGCCGGGGTCGGGGTTTGGCGTGCCGGTCGCCGTCCGGCTGTCGTTTGCACAGAGTGAAGAGAGAATCCGGGAGGGACTGTCCCGCATGATGGCGGTGCTTCAACAATCGGCATGACACGACCCGTGCTGGTGGTGGGGGTGGGCATCAACAACCGCCCGCTGCTCCGATACTTCCGTGAACGCGGGGTGGCCGTGGTGGCGGCCGACCGGACTCCGGCGGATCGGTTTGCCGGCCCGCGCGATGCGGATGTCTGGTGGTGCCTGGGGCCCGACTATCTGGAACAGGCGCGCCGCCTGGCTCCGTTCTCGGAGGTGTATCTCACGCCGGGAATGGTGAAGAACCAGCCCGGCGTAGAGGTGCTGGTGGACGCGGACACCCGCCTGACATGTGAAACCGACCTCTTCCTGCGGAGCTGCCCGGCGCCGGTGATTGGCATCACCGGGTCTGCCGGCAAGACCACCACGACGACGCTCCTCGGCGCCATCCTGCGCCGCGATGGGGGGCGGCCCGTGCACGTGGGCGGCAACATCGGTGAGTCCTTGCTGCCCGCCCTGCCCCGGATTGATCCCGACTCCTGGGTGGTTATGGAGCTCTCCAGCTTCCAGCTGGAACTCACCACCGTAAGTCCCCACGGCGCCGCCGTGCTGAACCTGGCGCCCAACCACCTGGACGTTCACCCCTCCTTTGAGGCGTACGCCGAGGCCAAGAGTCACATCTTCCAGCACCAGAGCCCCAGCGACTGGCTGGTCCTGCCGGAGCCGCCGCCACCGCTCATGGAACAGGCGCTGGAACGTCACGTGGGCCGCCGGCTCAGCTTTCAGCTGGGGGAGCCGGTGGCGCGCGGCGCCTATGCGCGCGACGGTTATATTCGGTGGGCGGGCGGCGGTGCGGAACGGATCGTCATGCCGATCGCGGAGTGGCGGCTGCCGGGACGCATGAATCTGCTGAACGCCTGCGCCGCCACCGCCATGGCGCTGTCGGCCGGCGCCAGTATTGAGGCTGTACGGGACGCGATGGCGGACTTCGAAGGAGTCCCGCACCGGCTGGAGCTGGTGCGCGAGGTGAACGGGATCCGTTTTGTCAACGACTCTATTGCCACCGCTCCCGATCGTACGCTGGCAGCCCTCGAAGCGGTGGACGGGCCCCTGGTTGTGATTCTGGGAGGGTATGATAAACATCTGGACTACACGGAGCTGGGCCAGGCGCTGCGGGGACGGGTCCGGGTCGCGATTGTCATGGGCCAGACGGGGCCGGCCATCGCCCGGGCCATTGGCCAGGGGCCGCCGGTGCTGGAGGCCGGGAGCCTGCAGGAGGCCGTGACCCTCGCCCGCACTCACGCGCGGTCCGGCGACACGGTGCTCCTGAGTCCCGCGTCGGCCAGCTACGACATGTTCCGAAACTTTGAAGAGCGGGGGGAACAATTTCGCACCCTGGTCCACGACCTTTGATGCGAATCTTATGCGTCGAGACGATTTGCGCAACATAGCCATCATCGCCCACGTCGACCACGGTAAAACCACCCTGGTCGATGGCATGCTGCGCCAGAGCGGCATGTTCCGAGATCCGAACCAAGTCGGGGAGCGTGCCCTGGATACCAATGAGCTGGAACGGGAGCGCGGCATCACGATCCTGTCCAAAACCACCTCCGTGCCGTACGGACGCACCACCATCAATCTCGTCGACACGCCAGGTCACGCGGACTTCGGCGGAGAGGTGGAGCGCATCCTCTCCATGGTGGATGGCGCCCTGCTGGTGGTGGATGCGTCCGAAGGGCCGATGCCCCAGACGCGCTACGTCTTGCGCAAGGCGCTTGAGGCGGGCTTGAAGCCCATCGTGGTGCTCAACAAGATGGATCGGCCCTCCGCGCGTCCGGAAGAGGTGGCCGACCAGGTGCTGGAGTTGTTCATCGACCTGGAGGCCAGCGACAGCCAGCTCGATTTCCCGATCCTGTATACGGCCGCCAAACAGGGCCTGGCCAGCCTCACGCCGGATCTGGGCGGGTCTGGCAACCTGGAGCCCCTGTTTGATGCCATCGTGGCGCACATCCCCGCTCCTGAGGGGGACGAGGAGGGTCCGCTGCAGCTGCAGATCACGACCCTGGACCATGACGACTACGTCGGCCGCCTGGCCATCGGCCGGGTGACCCGCGGCCGCATCCGGGCTGGCGCCTTGGTGACGGCCGTGTCCCAGGCCGGCGAGACCATCCGGGGCCGGGTCAGCAAACTCTACGGCCGGGAGGGTCTCCGGCGCATGGAGCTGATGGAAGCCTCGGTCGGTGACATCGTGTTGATGGCGGGGCTCGAGAACGTCGGCATCGGGGACACCATCTGCGACCCGGAACACCCCGAGGCGCTCCCCCCGCTCACCGTGGACGAGCCCACCCTCACCGTACTGGTGGGCGTGAACACGAGCCCGTTTGCGGGGCAGGAAGGGGAGTACGTCACCTCGCGTCACCTGCGCGAACGCCTCCATCGGGAGGCCGAACGCAACATCGGACTCCGCGTCGAGGACACCGAAGATCCCGAGATATTCCGGGTCTCGGGCCGGGGCGAGCTTCATCTCGGCATCCTGCTGGAGACCATGCGCCGAGAGGGATATGAGCTGGCGGTGTCGCGGCCGGAAGTGATCTACCGTGACGGCCCGCACGGCCGTGAGGAGCCGTTTGAGGACCTGGTGCTGGATTTGCCGGAGGACCGGCTGGGACCGGTGATGGAACGCCTTGGACCCCGCCATGCGGAGATGCAGGCCATGAAGCCGGCGGGACCGGGTCAGGTCCGGCTCGAGTTCCGGATCCCCGCCCGGGGACTCCTGGGCTTTCGCTCCCAGTTTCTGACCGAGACCCGGGGCTACGGGGTCATGAACCACGTGTTCGCCGGCTACCATCCCTATGCCGGAGCCATCGAGGAGAGCTCGCGGGGCGCCCTGGTGGCACTTGAGACCGGGACGGCGACGGCGTATGCGCTGGACAATGCCCAGCTCCGGGGCACGCTCTTCATTGGCCCCGGGACCGCTGTCTATGCCGGCATGGTGGTGGGCGAAAACAGCCGCCCCCAGGATCTGGAGCTCAACGTCTGCAAGAAGAAGCACGTGACCAACGTGCGCAACGCCAACTCCGAAGAGGCCATCCGCCTCGATCCACCGCGGGTGATGAGTCTCGACGCGGCGCTCGAGTATCTGAAGGACGATGAGCTCCTGGAGATGACGCCGAAGTCCCTGCGGATTCGCAAGGCGACTCTGGACCGGCACCAGCGAAAGCGCGAACGGCGCACCTCATGATGCCGGACCGGACGCTCGCCGCCGACGTCTGGTCCTACTGGAGTCTCCTGAAGGCGCTCCAGAGTCCCGAACAGATAGCCGCCGGCGCGGCGGAGTCCGGGTACGGAGCGGTTTTGCTGGCTGACTGGTGTTCGCTCTCGGGTGCCCTCACCTTTGTGGAGATCGCGCAGGCACGAGGAATCCGCCCGCTGGTCGGCGTGACCGTGCCCGGACCCGACGGGGCGCCCGTGCGGGTGGTGGGGCGGACGCAGGCGGCGTGGCCCTTCTTGTGCCAGCTGGTGACCACCGGCCGTCTCGACTCGTTCGAGGCGCCGCCTGCCGGCACCGTGGCCTACATCCTGGCTGAGGGCGCGGCAAGCCCGCCGGCGCCGATGGCCTTCCCGGTGTATCGGTTGGTTTCGGATCCGGCGGCCGTGCCGCCCGCGGACCAGGTGCCGCTCGCGGCGCTGCCGTTTCGGTACCCGGAGCCGGCCCTGGCGCCGGCCTGGGAGGCGCTCGCCCGCGTCAGTCGGGAAGCGCACGCCGGGGGGACCGCATGGCTCGCGGCAGATGCACTGCGGGATCGCTTCGGGGCGACCCATCCGGCGGTGTCGGGATGGGGGCGGCTGCTGGATCAGGTGAACGAACCCGCCGTGCCTGCGTACGCCG
>JBMFXK010000077.1:0-9218 GCA_049964315.1 Clostridia bacterium
CGTCTCCACGACCGCTCCCGTCCGGTTGAGCGCGTCCATTACCTGGTACCACGTGGCGGCAGGCAATCGGGTGGAGAAGACCACCATCCGGGTCTGCCCCAAGTAGATCTGACGGGTGTTGGAGTTCTGGGCATCCGAAATTGCCCCCGCTAAGGTTCTCGCCAGCACCGTGGTGCTGAACACCTCCGGGCCACCTGGGCCGCCGCCGAGGCCGATCGGCTCCGTAGTAGGGTTGGGAAACACGAACGTCCAACGGTACTCACCTGGCTGAGGACCGGGGTCTATGCCGATGGTGGTGATGACGTCGCGATTGTTGACCGGCCGCTGATCCCAACAGCCGCTCAGTACCACGGCCAGCAGGGCGGTCACGACGATCAGGCGTGCGTATTCCCGTACCCGGCGTCCGGGGCTACTGCTCGTCATCGCGCTTATTCTCGACCTGGAGGCCCGGGTCCCAGCCGTGGTCCGGTGGTGATGCAGTCTGATTGTCCTCCGCACGAGCGACCGAGAGCCGGTTCTGCAGATGCACCCAAGGGACCCGCCAGACGGTGTTGCTGAAGTCCCGCGCGCGAAACGGAACGTACGGTACCAGATACGGCATACCGAAAGACTCCGTGTCCATGAGTGCGCCGATCAGCCACAGGGCGGCCAGCACGATGCCGTACAGGCCGAATAGGAAGGCTGCAATGAGCATAACCAGAGCCGCGACACGCCACGTCGCCGTGAGTTCGTACACCGGCGCCGTGAAGAAACTCAGTGCGGCCAACGTCATGACCACGATGATCTGTGCGCTCACGAACCCGGCCTTAACCACGGCCGTGCCGACCACGATAGCGCCCACGGTCCCGATGGTGGCACCCAGTGGTGACGGAAGGCGGATGGCCGCCTCCCGAAGGAGTTCAATGGACAGGATCATAAAGAGCACTTCGACGATGGGGTTGAACGGAAGTCCCGTGTGGCTCGCGGTCAGGAGGATGAGCAGGGCGGGCGAGATGACTCGCGGGTCCAATTCAGTGAGGGCGACGTACATGCCGGGAAGAAAGACGCCCATCGCCCACCCCAGCAAACGCAGAATGCGGACGAAGCTCGCATCGTACCACGGTCCCCCATGATCGGCGGGCGTCCGATAGAAATCGGCCAGGACCGCGGGGACCGAAAGTACGAACGGGTCGCCGTCTACCAGGATCAGCACCTTGCCGTTCTGCAATTGGAAGCGGGCGAAGGCCACACTCTCGGAGGCCCGCACCGTAGGAAAGATGCTGCTGCTACGGTCGCGGAGGTACGCACTGATCCGCGTGGCGTTGAGCGGCATGTCGACCCGTATGAGTTGGAGACGGCTCTTGACCTCCGCCACCAGGGCATCGTTGGCCAGCCCCGCGAGCCAGGCGACCCCAATCCCGGCAGAGGCGCGCTCGCCAATCCGCAGCCGCTCGATGCGGAGGTCGGGCGACGGCACCGCATGGCGCAGCTGTGCCATCTGCAGCGCCAGCAGTTCCGTGAACCCCTCCTGTGGACCGCGCGTGACAAGCTCCGTCTGCGGTCGATCCACTGAACGGTGTGGGACGCTGTTGACGCTCGCCGCCCATAGCGCGCGGCCCGGCGGCAGGATGAGGAGGCACTGGCCGTCGAACAGATTACGGTATGCGTCCGGCCACGATGTCACCTGCGTCAGCTCGCCCACCGAAACCCATTCGCGGTTCCAGGATCCGGCAGCCCGGAAGCCGTCTTGCAGGGGTTTAATGACACCGGTCTCAAGGAGTTCGGGGTCGACAAGGTTGTCCACGTATACGACAATCGCAGGCGGTTGCACACCGTCCCCGGAGACGACGCGGAAGACGATGTCCGCATTCCCGCCCAGGCGGCCGCGGAGATGCGGCTCCCACAGTCGCCAGTTACTGCCGACCGCTTCGCGGTCGCCGGGGAGCAGACGATCGAGACTTCGCGAAAGCCCGTTCAGGTCCCCGCTGACCTGCTCGAAGAGGTGGATGAGCGCATTGCGGCGGTCACGCTGATTGGGCAGCCTCGACACCCCTCGCGTAGTATGGCCAGGTATTTACGTCGAAGGCCGAGCCGGCCTAGGATGGCTACTCGTGGGCCAGCAGCAAGCGTGCCCAACCTCCTGGGATTCGTCTGCAGCGGTCGACCCGCCACCTTTGACGACCGGAGACGGCATGTTCGTACACAATCCCTCCGATATCCCCCGCGTGCCGCTGCCCCTTCTCGCGGGAGGCGGGCCAAGATCCTTGACCATGGCGCGAGCTGTTCCGCATGCTGGAAGGCAGGAGGCCATCGTATGGCCTTAGGCTGCCGTCACAGAGGGGGAGATGGCCATGAGTCGGAATGGCGACGTGACGCGCCTGTCGTATCACGTGGCAGCGCTGCGTGTTGCGTTTGGCCTGATCTGGGCCATAGATGCCTCGTTCAAGTGGCGCCCCGCCTTCCTGGCCTCATATCTGGCCCAGGTGAGGACGGCGGCCGCCGGCCAGCCGTCGTGGCTGCTCTGGCTCTTCCACGGGGCGGAACGGCTCATCGCCGTCGATCCCCGCCTGTTTGCAGTGGGAACCGCCGTCATCGAGTCGCTGACCGCCTTCGGTCTGATATTCGGGTTTGCGCGGCGCTACGGATACCTGGTTGGCGCGGGCTTCAGCATTCTGGTGTGGATCTTTGCGGAAGGCTTCGGGGGACCGTATACGGCTGGCAGCACCGATATCGGCACCGGGATCATCTATGCTGTGGTGTTTTTCGCCTTGTTCGGGCTGGACCGTCTGGCCGGACCGCGCCCTCTCAGCCTCGACCAGGTCATCGAGCGACGCTGGCCACCCTGGGGGCGCATTTCCGAAGCCGGGTCTGTGCGCAGTGCAGCGGGGTCGTCCACGGCGCCCCGGGCACAAGGCACCGGCCTCTGAGACAGACCGGGATCCGCCTGCCCGTTTTCAGGCCGCCTGTGCAAGAGCGCGTGGTCCACGGCCCGCTTCGGATGCGCCGGCGGAAAGTCGGCTACACGTGGAGGCCGCGATCGTGTATGCCATCTATTTATGGTCAGCCGCGTAGCCCGGAGTCCTTCGAAATCCCGGCCCATCAGGCCGAACTTCACCAACGCGAGAACCTCCGCCCCGGCGGCGCCGAGGGATGTCACGGTGGCGCGGATGGATTCGGTCAACACGCCCGCACGTGGGCATTGACCAGCGCGTCTGCGGTCCCAACCACAAATAGGCCACCACCCAGCAGCACCGGCCCGATATCGCTGGCCGCCACCGCGCCGGCGTAAAGAATGGCGACCCAGCCCAACAGGGTGGGAACCACCGGCAGCCGGTGATGTTGGCATCGGTGCCCGAAGGCGCGCCCGAGCGCACCCACCAGAATGATGACGGCCGTCCAGAATGCGATGCCGGTGTTGCTGTACGCGTGCCGCTGGAGACGGGCGGATCTGGACGCTCGAGGCTTGGCGACGCGAGGTGTTGTGGCGGGTGGGATGCCAGCGCCGAGGGCGCATTGTCGGCTTCAACCTGTCGTTCGGCCTCAGCCGGATTGCACGGGACGCCGGTCCGGCGCGAGGGTCCATGCACGGCGGCTTCACGCTTGCCATGGACACCGACCCCCGATGCCCGCGAATTCAAGTGAAGAGTCTCGGGCAGCAGCGTGCGCTCATCCGGTGGACGGCTCCGGCTCGTCAGCGCAGACCGCAGGGAGAACGACGCTGCGGCTTCTCCGCGGGGGTGTGGCGTGGAACGTTCGTGGACGTGCACACGCTCGCCGGTGCCCCGCTGGGTGAACGTTCCTGGTCCTTGGATGGCCCGTCGCGTCATCTCGATGTCACCCAGCCGAAGCAGGCCACCGACGAACACGGGCAGGATCTCATGGAGGCGTATCTCCAGTATGCGATGGGGATGTCCAGGCGACCTGGGAGTGCTACCGCGCCCTCCAGCACCGATATGCCCGGTGGGGCCTCGAGGTCCCGATCGAGCGGCTGTACAGCGAGGCGAGTCTCGGGCAGGCGCTCCTGGAGACGATCGGGGGTGCGACCCTGGCGGGAGCTGCAGACCGATGTTCCCGACTTCCTTATCGGCCACATCCTGTCCAGCTACTACGGCGAATGCTCCGAGGTGCGCGGACGTCGGACCATCACGGAGGTGGTCTATGCCGACTTCACGTCCATGCACCCGACCGTCCGTAGGCTGACAGGCTTGTGGCGGTTCGTCAGCGCTGCGGGTTTCGGCACCGACAATGCGACGGACTGGGCCCGTGAATTCCTGGCCACGCCCCGAGACATGGGGAGCATTGCCGGTGCTGGTCCGCATCCAGCCAGACGATAACGTGCTGCCGGTCCGGGCAGCCTACGACGGCCGGGGCGCACGCACCATCGGCTTGAACCATCTCACCTCCCGCCCCCCGCCCTGGTACACGCTCGCCGACTGTGTCGCCAGCACGCTCCCCACCGGGAAATCCCCGACGGTCATCGACGCCATCCGATTACGGCCCCGGGCTCCTCAAGAAGGACTCCAGCCGGTGGCGCTCATGGGCAACCCAGCATACCGGGTCGACCCGTCCGGGGACGATCCGTACCGACGCCTCATCGACCTGCGCCAGACGCTAAGGGCCACCCAGCCGGAAGAGGCCCAGCCGTAAGTCGACCGGGGGGCGGGACCGGATGGGAGCCCCGGTGCCACCCCCATGTTATGCGGAACCGACCAACGTCGCATATTTAACCATCGTGTTGTCCTGCAATGCATCCGGTCGGGGTCCGCATCCCTTTCGAATCCCGGATGCAGTCCGCATGTGTGCGTGGGGACAAATCTCGTACGGACCTGCCGTGTCAAGCGCGCTTTGTGGGGATGGAGGGGGTGGCGTCATGTCACTGATGCCCCGGTGCGTCTGCCAGGCGATGTTGACACAGGAGTACGGGCGCCATGACGATCGATGGACTCGCGGACTGCGCATCGGTGGCCCAGCTATGGAAATCCCGCTGGGAGATGGTCCCAGATGCCCCTGGCGCCGACCTCGCGCAGCGTCTATCCTCCGACAGGCCGGAGTTCCTGGAGATGGGATCTAGGAGTCACTTTAAGGGCCGAGATCCCAGCATACCTGTCGTGGTTTTGTACGATAAGTGGGTCGTTGGATCGATGTCGTGCACATCGGCAAGGCGTCCCGGAGTCTGCAGCGACGGGTCGGTGACTATGTCCGATTTGGTCACGCCAAGCCGGTCGGGCATTGGGGAGGGCGATACATTTGGCAGCTGGCGGACGCTGCCGGTCTGGTATTCGCCTGGCATGAGACTCCCGATGCGGAGAATGTGGAGAACTGCCTATTGCAGGCCTTCATGACCGAACACGACGACCGGCTCCCCTTCGCGAACATCCAGCGACCCAGACCTTGCAGGGGTCTCGGGTAATCGGCCCGCGATGGCCCGTGGTTGGGTCCCCACCTGGCCAGACATCCCAGGTCCGGCGACTCTGCCGGCCCTTCTCTCCGATACGGCCGTTCGGTCGGACCCGATCTGACAGCCCCCCAGTCCTTGGCCATACCGGCCTCGGATGGGCGGTGCATCCCGCGATGCGAGTCGATGGCTCATCCGTTTCGACGCGATGTCATTGCCATAGTTAACAGGTGTTGCACGGTGTGATTATCTCTATACCCCACGTGAAGGCACCATTCAGATCCCGCAGGACAAAGCCGACGAGAAAGCCGGCAAAGTGACGAGCCACACGCCACACACCGAAGCCGCCGGCCCTCAGGAGTCGACCGGGGGTCAGCACCGTCCGGCGGGCGAAGCGCTCCGCGATAACACCGGCGGAACCTCCAGCAGGAAAGCCGGCAGGGACCAGACGGCCAACAGTGACCTGGAGCGGTCGGATCCCGGCGTGCGCAACCATGAGGGCATACAGGGGATAGACGAGGGACGAAGTCGTCAAAGAACGGAAATGCGTAGAGACGAGCGGTCCCCCGAACCTGTCCCCATCGCTGTCGACCACCTGACGTCCTCGGCTCTCTGGCGGGATGGGGGAGGCAAGGGCTCCCCACGACCCCATGGTCTCCGTCGCGCCCCAGCAGACGGCGCGAAGGCACACCCTGTCCGAGGTTCATCGACTGCCAGGGTTGCTGACCGGACAAATATCCTCCGGCCATATCGCGGGAGGGCGCCCCCGGACAATGGCTCGTCCCGCCTCGCTTCGACGGCCTCATCAGGATTTGGGTCATGGTCAAACGCCCGAGGCTCGACTAGCATCTTGCTATCACCCGACCGGGGGGATGACCAATGCGCGCGGCCAGCGCGCTGCTTAATACGCTTGCGGCCCATGGTATTGATCGCATGTTTGGTCTGCCGGGCACCACCGAAGCCCCGCTTCTGGATGCACTCCTCCACGGACCCGCGATCCATTATGTCCTGGGGCTGCACGAGAGTGCCGTGGTGGCCATGGCCGATGGATATGCGCGTGCCCGCGGCGGGCCGGCCGTTGCGAATCTCCACACCACCGTCGGCACCGGCAACGCCCTCACCGGACTCTTCAATGCGTTGCGCGACGGGTCTCCTGTCCTCGCGCTGGCGACCCACAAGCACTCGCAAATCCTCACCCGGGATGGATTCTGTGTAGGGCCGGACCTGGCGGAATGGGCGCGCCCGGTTACGAAATGGGCGATGACGGGCACCCGGCCGGACCAGGTCGGCGAACAGGTGGCGCGGGGGTTGAAGGTGGCGACGGCCGACCCCGCCGGTCCGGTCTTTCTGGCCTATCCCGAAGATGTGCTGGGGTCTGAGATATCGGGTGATGGAGGCGTGGGTCCCCCGTCTCCCACGCTAGTGGCGGCACGCCCTCCCGACGCCGCGGTCGCCGAGGTGGCACGCGCCATTTTCGCGGCCAAGCGCCCGGTCATCATCGCCGGCGACGAAGTCTCCCGGACTAGGGCCTGGGACGTGCTCGAGGCTGTGGCGGAGCGTTGCCGGATTCCAGTGTTCCAGGAGCAGGGCCGATCCGCCGTGTTCTGGAACATCTCCACCAAGAGCCCGGTGTACGCGGGTGTCTACCGCTCGGGCGACCCCAGGGTCGCCGGCGCGGATCTGATTCTGGCTCTCGGACCCCGCCTCTCGGTCGAGTTCCAGCCGGTGGACCACCCCGACGTGCCGCCTGGCGCGCGTCTGATTCATGTGCATCGGGACCCCTGGGAGCTCGGCAAACTCTACCCTGCCGCGATGGCGCTGCGCGCCTCGGCCGCGGAATTCCTGCACGCCCTGAGTGGCTGGCTCGACGAGCACCCCCAAGGCTGGAAGCCGTTCCCGCCGCTCGAACGCCGAGTCCGCGGCCGTGAGGTCTGGGAGGTCGCCGGACGGCCAACGGTGGCGGCAGTGCTGGCCGCGCTGGCTGAGGCGGCGCCGCCTCACCCGGTGCTGGTCGACGAGGCGGTCAGGTCCTCGCCCACCGTCATCGATCTCTCGCCCTTGGAGCCCGAGGGTTACTTTCACTCAAGCGGAGGCGGTCTTGGCTGGGGCATCCCGTGTGCCATGGGCATCAAGCTCGCATGGCCGGACCGTCCCGTGGTCGCGGTGGTCGGGGACGGGAGCCTGTACTTTGGCATTCAGGCCCTCTGGACGGCCGCCCGGGAGCGTATCGGCGTCAAGATCCTGGTACTCAACAACGAGAAGTATCTGGCCGTGGAGGCCGGCCTCAACACATACCGGGGCGGGGTCCATCCCGAACAGGGATATCTCGGCGTCGACCTGACCGACCCGGCTCCTGACCCGGGGCATATCGCGGCAGGGTTCGGGGTACCGGCGCAGCGGGTGGAGCGCGGGGACGACTTGCGGCGCGCACTGACCTGGGCCTTCAACCGGGACGGGCCGGCCCTTGTCGATGTGCGCGTCGCCGACGATCCGGGGCGGTAGGCCAGCGGGGGATCCGAGCGCTTGGACTCTCCGATCTGGGTTCCGCGATCGACGGCCGCGATGACACGCCCCACCGAAAGCCGCTATCCTGCCGCCGGATCGGACCCGTCCCGTTCGCAGTCATCGCGCCCGACGGCGGTCGTCACCGTGCGTTGTCGTACCAGCGCAGCACACGCAGGGCCCGGAGCGTGTTCCAGCGGCTCGGCTCCCCCACGCTGCCGTCCATCGCGAAGTGGACGTCTCCCGGATACGCGTTGTCGAGCCGCCAGCGTCCGTCCCCGCCCCGCTTGGAGCGAATCAGGGCGACCGCCTCGGACATCCGGTCATCGGGCCCGGCTCCCGCATCGCGCAGGTAGTCGAGGCCGCGCAGCAGGTCATACAGGTACCGGGGCGGATAGGAGAGGTTGGCCCAGGCAGGGTCGATCACTTCCCCGGTGGACAGCCGCCGCCGCAGCTTTCGTTGCAACAGATATTCCTGCCCTCCGAGACGGGCCTCCGTCAGTGCAGGACGGGCCCCTATGGCGCGCTCATATTCCAGCAGGCCCTCCAGCACATCGATGGTGGTGTGGAACGAGCCACGCACGGACCCATTCTCCTGTTCGCAGTTCCATCCCCCGTCATCCATCTGTTCGACGAGGAGCCGGTCCACAATGCCGGTGACGTCCTCGCCGAAATACGCGCCGATGGCAACCACCATGCCATTGATGCAGGGCTCCACCTCGCCGTCGAAGAAACGTTCGCCATCGTGCTCCCAACGGGAGTGCTCCCGGACCAGGGACACGGCCCGACGCGCGGCGGGGCTCGTCGGGTCCACTCCCAGATGCCGCAGATCCATCAGCGTCCAGGCCGTAGACGTCCAGGCCGGAAAGTAGGTGCCCCCGCCCCACTGTCCGTTCTCGCCCTGCAGGGCCAAAAGGCGCGCTCCCCAGCCCTCTGTGGCGACGCGAGCCCGTTCCGCCGTCACGACGGTGTCTGGCGCGCCTTTCAAATCGCGCAGCACCTGCCAGCGAATCGCCGGGTCACTGTTCAGCAGCCATTGATCCACGTCCATGCGTATCTACTCCTTTTCCAAAGCGTGACGCCGGAGCCTCTCCTGAATCGGCACGAAAGCGGGAAGATGTGGCGTAGCGGTCGGGAAGGGGCTGTCGGTCAGATCCTGAGGAATCGGGCCGACTTCATGATGCACAGGGGAGTCGACCGCGGTCCCGCCATCCACCGTCTCCGAAGTCACCCCGCATCTCTCCTCCGCGGCCGTTCGAACGAGATCCCAATGAGCCCGGCGATATGGCTTAGCTTCCGCACGTCCCGCCCGCGGGCATCAGGATTTTAGAACGGCGCGGCC
>JBMFXK010000078.1:0-9202 GCA_049964315.1 Clostridia bacterium
TCGTGTTACCCGCGGGCGCGGGTGTTTGTGCCGCGTGAGACGGCCGCGACAGGCGGTGCGGTTCTCGCCCTGCGCGCGGAGGGCCTTTGGAGTGCAGAGACAAAGTGCCGTCTGCTGGTGGGAGAGGGGGAGTCGTGACGGGCATGGACGGGGCGGGAGTACTGCGCGGCCGCATCGTGCTGCGCGACCGGGTGCTGGACGACGGCATGATTGTGCTGGCGGGGGATCGCATCCGGGAGGTGGGCGGGTACCGTCCGGGCGCAGGGCCGCTCGTCTACGAGAACCGCGAGGCATTTCTCGCGCCCGGTCTCATCGATGTCCACACCCACGGGCTGTTCGGGCTTGACACCATGGACGCCCGCCCGGGAGGTCTGGCCGAGATGGCTGCCCTTCACCTGGCCCTCGGCGTCACCGGGTTTGTGGCCTCCACCATTACGGCCAGTGCAGACAGCCTGGCCCGGGCGGTTCAGCGTGCGGGTGCGGACCTGGCCGCCGTCCCATCCTGCCTCGGCCTTCACCTTGAGGGTCCGTATCTGAACTCCGCCAACGCGGGCGCGCAGCCCCCGGAATGGCTGCGTGACCCGTCTGTGGACGAAATGGCGGATCTGTATGCCCGCTCGCAGGGCACCATCCGTATGGTGACCCTGGCTCCGGAACGTCCCGGCGCGCTGGAACTCGTGCGCTGGCTCGCTGACCACGACATCATCCCCGCCATCGGCCACACCTCGGCCGGACCCGAGGACACCCGCGCCGCGTTGGAGTGCGGCGCCCGCCAGGCCACGCACCTCTTCAACGGCATGCCGCCCATCCGGTCCCGGGGGCCGGGACCGGTTCCATTCCTGCTGCAGGATGACCGGGTATTCCTCGAACTCATCGCAGACGGCGTCCATGTGGACCCGTCCATGGTGGGGTGGACCGTGGCCATGGCGGGCGTGGACCGCATGGTGCTGGTCACGGACAGCATCCGCGCCGCAGGGCTCGAGGATGGGAGTTATGATCTCGGCGGCCATCAGGTCACGGTCGCCAAAGGGGTGGCCAGGACCGCGGGCGGAAGTTTGGCCGGCAGCACCCTGAGGCTCGTGGACGGCGTCTTCAACATGGTCAACTTTGCCGGGGTCGACGTGCCCGCAGCCTTTCGCATGGCCACCCTGAACCCTGCGCGCGCCCTCCGCCGGGACCGCGAGATGGGAAGTCTGGAGGCCGGTAAACAGGCCCATGTGATTGCCGTGTCGCCGGCCGGCGAGGTGCTGCGAACGTGGTTTGCCGGGCGGGCTGTAAACCCCGGGTCCGACGCACAACGGCCCTCTTCGTGAGTGGTTCCGGACTATCTTTCCATGGCGAGCCGCTGAACCCTGTGACAAACACGGGTGGAAATGAACCGCAGCGGGGATGTGGCTGCTCGACGGCGCGCTCCATTCTTCCATGTTTCGTTGCCGGTCCTCCGGACGCCGGCGGCTAGGCGTGGCCACCGGGCCCGGTGCTGTCCGTGGTGGGGACGTCGCCGGACAGGTATGCCAGCAGCGCGTCATACACCATGAAGCCACGCTCCAGGGCGTCGTCATCACTGTTCGACGTCATCTGGATTCCGCGGCAGATCGCATCCAGTCCTTGGGCGATGGGTTCCACGAAGACGTCCTGCGCCGTGTCGGCCTCGTCAATGATGCGGGCGATGCGATCCAGTGACGGATTCTTGATCCCGTGCTGGACCAGCAGGCTATGAAAGGTGGCGTGTCCGCGGTGGTGGGAGAACCGCACCCCCGGGATGTCAAACCCCTCATCCTGCTCCGATGATGGTCTCGTGCCCGGCGGGATGAAGTGGAACACCGCCCGCGGATCGATATAACGCCGGATCAGCCAGGCGCTCCCCATCCGATCGATTCCCACGTGCTCCCACGTCACCCAGCGCATCTATCCATCCTCCTGTCCGTGCTCAAGCAGCCGAGCTCGAACCACCTCGCCCAGGGCGCTTTGGAAGTAATCGTGTCGGCGCGCCCGAGCATACTGATCCGACAACGTCCGGAGGTCGGGATCGGGGTCCGCCAGGGCCCGCAAGACCTGTTGATACTCCGTCTCCACATCGGCCGAAAACTGATTGCGCAACCTTGCCGCCTGGTGCGGAACCAAGAGCTGACCTTGCCACAAGAAGGCGTCGCCGCCCAGCTCCGTGATCTCGGCGGCCAGCCAGAGGAACTGCTCACGGGTGCGTGGGATGGCGGGCAGCACCCAGACCGCATCCTGCAGAAGCAGGGCACCGAGAGCCTTGAGCTTTCGCCACACGTACACGCGGCGGGCCGTGGGACCCCGGGGAAAGCGATAGTGCAGCATGACCCAGCCCTCCGTGTTCACACCTTGACGACCCCTTTCGGACCCCTATACTTACTGTATCCTTCGTTACATTTTTGGCGCCCCCGGTCAACTCTACATGGCACGCCACGGGGGTGTTCCACCAACAGGAGGCCGTCATGATCGTCCGGGAATATTACCAGCCCGATGCACCCGATCCCGTTCTCTCTGATGCCGTGGTCCTGGAGCTGGCGCACCGCCATCTACCCGCCATCCGGGCGGTGACTGGCATCGACGAGACCGGGGGTGAGGCGAGGGTCTACTTTCTCGATCAGGATTGGGTTTTCAAGGTGCAGCGCCCCCAGCAGCTCCGCTCGTGGACGAGCCTGGAAAAGGAGGTACGGTTCCTTCAGCAGCTGGCGCGCGACGATCCGGGTCTGGCCGTGCCCCGTGTCGAGGGCTACGGGCGTGAGGCAGCGGTGGAGTATACCCTGATGACGCGAGTCGGGGGAGACGCCGCCGTCCGCGCCCCGATTCCCGCGGGCGCCCGCAAGGCCACGCTCCAGGAGCTCGGGCGCGTCATCCGGCGGGTCCATGCCATTCAGCAGGCACCCCTCCGCCAGTCCGGGCTGTTTCCAGAGGAATATACCGCGCAAGATCTCCGGGACGGCGTGGAGGAGGACATCCGGGAGTACGCGGAACGGTTTGAAGCCCGCGGGATTGGCTGGCCATTTCCGTTCTCAGTCCCCGAGCTCATCGCACGGGCGCAGGAGCGCGTGCCGAAGGAGAGCCCCGCCATTGCCCTGCACACGAATCCCGGTCCCACCCACACCTTCGTGGACCCGGCGTCCGGTGCGTTCGTTGGCCTGATCGATTTCGGAGACGCCTATATCGGCCACCCGGCCCACGATCTGGGCCGCTGGCCCGACCCGGCCGATCGGGCGGCGATCCTGGAGGGGTACCGGGAGGCGGGAGCGCCCGATCCGGGTTTCTTCACCTTCTGGCCCGTCGCCACGGTCCTCGCCGACCTGCTGGTGATGGCCCGGAACGAAGCGCGGCGTGCGGTGGCGCGCGACGACCTCATCGCGACGGTGCGGGGCTGGGACGCACGGTGACGGCCGCTCCGGCCATTGACATAGAGGGCGTCGGGAAGACATACCCCGGCGTGGAGCTGTCGCTCCGGGGCACCAAGCTCGAGACGCACGGACCGATCTTGTGGGTGCGCAATGCGATTCGGAGCGCCCGCCTGACAGTGGAGACCGCCGGCACCGTGAAGGCCCTGCACGGTGTCGGACTGCGCGTGTCTCCGGGAGAGGTACTGGGGCTTTTGGGCCCGAACGGATCGGGTAAGACCACGCTGATCAAGATTCTGGCGGGGCTGCTCCGCCCCACCACGGGCACGGGCAGTGTCGTCGGCTTCCCCCTGTCGCAGCCGGATGCCATCCGGCGGCGGGTGTCCTATGTGTCTACGACCGGATGGATGGGACTCGAATGGGCGCTCAGCGCGGAGGAGAACCTGCGGTTTTTCGCGGAGCTTTCGGGGATGCCCCCGAACCTGGCCCGGAGCCGGGCCGACGAGGCGCTGTCCGACCTGGACCTCACGCGGGACGCCGCCAAGCTGACCTCTGAACTCTCAAATGGTATGCGGCAGCGTCTCATCATGGCCCGGGCCTTATTATGGCGGACGCCGCTGGTGCTGTTGGACGAGCCTTTCGTGGGCCTGGATCCGGACCATGTGCGACAGCTGAGGACACTCATCAGGGAGACTCTGCCGGCCCGGGGTCAGACGGTGGTGGTGTCAGACCACCAGGCTGACGTCATCGAGGCGGTGGCCGACCGGGTTCTGTTGCTGGACGGCGGGCGGGTCGAGGCGTTCGGCGCACCTGCCGACCTGCTGCGGCGGCTTGACGGACTCATGGTCTGGGATGTGGTCACCGAACTGGCGGGAATCCCGACGGGACCGCAGCCGGCGCTGGTCCGCCGGGTGGACCGACGGCCGCGTCCAGGGCCTCGCGGGCTGGACCACTGGCGTCTCATGCTGGAGACCGGAGACGGAGCCTTCCAGGCGGTCGTGACCTGGCTGGAGAGTGCCGGAGGACGCATTGTGGAGATGGAAGAACGGCGTCCCGGTCTCCAGGATGTGGTCGCCGACGGGGACTCGCGGCGGCCTGAGAGTGCGTGAGACCATGATGGAACGACCAGCCCTGGCGGCGGCACAGCGTCTCTGGCATGAGGCCGCGACCTTTGGGGCCTTCACCCTGCGCGAGTACCGGGTATGGCAGTCATACCGGGTCAATCAGCTCATGTGGCTGACCAACATCTTCGTGACCACCCTGCTCTTCTTCCTGATGGGACGCATGCTGACGGCCGCCGACGCACATCTTCTGGGGCCTGCCTACGGGACCAACTACATGTCCTTCGTCGTGGTCGGCATCGCCGTCAACGTTTTTTTGTTCACCAACCTGGCCGACCCGTACACACGCATTCAGCGAAGCTACTTCAACGGCACCATGGACTTATATCTCCTGAGCCCCATGTCCATCTACACGCCCCTCCTCGGCCTCATGACCAAATCACTCCTGGATGACTACCCCCGGCTGTTCATTGTCGGAGCGTTCGGGGTGTTCCTGTTTGGGGCGCACTTCCGGTTTCAGTACACGCTGGCGGCCATCGGGTTCACGATCCTCCTGCTCGCCGCAGCGTTCGGGATCGGCGCCATCAGCGCAAGCTCCTTCTACCTCCTCAACATCAAGCGGGGGACCGAACCCGTGCGATTTGTGGTGCAGCAGCTGCTGGCCACCCTGCTGGCCGGCACCTATTACCCCATTACCGTCCTGCCGCGTCCGCTGCAGTGGCTGGCCTGCTTCATCCCGCATACGTATGCCTTCGACGCGCTGAGACGCCTCATGGACCCCGGTGCCGAAATGGGGGTGCCGGTGCTGCCGGCTCAGCGCTGGATCCCCTGGCCGCCGCTCGCGGTCGATGCCGCGGCGCTCGGAGTTATGACGGCGATCCTGCTGCCACTCGGCTTTCTCCTTTACGGACGCGGCATTGAGAAGGCTCGTCGGGACGGGACGCTGACGCGATGGCAGTGATTGACGTCACGGACCTCAGCAAGGAGTACCCCGGCCGACGCGGCACCCGTGCGCTCAGCTCGGTAAGCCTGCGGATCGAGGAGGGCGCGGTGCTGGGCCTGCTCGGCGAAAACGGCGCCGGGAAGACCACCTTGATCAAGATCTTGGCCGGGCTGCTGGTACCGGACGCCGGAGGCGGCACCGTGCTGGGCTACGACCTGCGGCGGGCGGCCCGTCAGATTCGTGCCTCCGTCAGTCTGGTGGCGCCGACCGTCGACGTGGGCATCGACAACAACCTCACCGTACGCCAGAATCTCGTATTCTGGGCCCCTATCTATGGCCTCTACGGCGCACACGCCCGGCACCGCATCGACGAGCTCCTGGTCCGTCTCGGGCTCGAGACCAAGTCCGAGGCGTGGCCGATGCACATCTCGGCCGGCCAGCGTCAGCGCCTCGCGCTGGCGCGCTCGCTCCTGGCCGAGAACCGCCTGGTCTTTCTAGACGAGCCCACCAACAAGCTGGACGCAGAGGGCGTCCGGTCCGTCCGCGATCTCATCGCCGAGCTCAATCAACGGCACGGCGTCACCGTGGTCCTCACCACTCACGTCATGGAGGAGGCGGAGGAGCTCTGCAGCGAGATCGCGCTGCTGCACGGGGGCGTCCTGGTCCAGCATCAGGAAACCCGGAGCCTCCTGCGCTCGCTCGACGAGGAGCGGCCCATCGAAGTGGAGCTGGCGGACGGCTGCGGGGCTGTTGCGCTGCCGCCCCCGGCCGCCTTTCCGGCTGCGCTCCGTGTGGAGGCGGCCCCCGGGGCGGACGGTGCCGGCTGGCACATTACCATCTGGTCCCGCGATGTGCCGGCCACCACACCGGCCGTCCTGGACTGGATCCGCACCGGCGGTTACCCGGTGCGGCGCATGACAGGTCGGCGGATCACCCTGGACGACGTCTTCCGGGCTTTAGGCCGCACGGCGCCGGAGAGTCCCCCATGACCGCCCGCGGAGAGTGGGCGGGGGAGGCTCAGCCCCGGAGCGGGTGGGGATGGCTGCGGGGCGTCCGCGCGGCCGCCTGGGTGGAGTACAAAACTCTCCGCCTCTATCCTGCCAATCTCTGGCTCGCCGCCGCCCAGGAGCTCACGACGGTCGGCGTCTGGTATTTCGTCGCCCTCTTTTTGAGCCCGGCCGCCAACGGGGTCGTCGCTCAGTACGGCGGCAACTACGTGGCCTACGTGCTGGTTGGGGTGCTCCTGAACCAGGTGGGAGTCACGACCCTGCGCTCGCCGTTTACAACCATTTCGGAGGCATTCTGGGACAAAAGGCTGGAGACCTATCGGCTGGCGTCCAGCGGGATCTGGTCCAATCTGGTGGGCCGCCTGGTCTGGAAGGCGCTCTTCTCCACCGTGTGGCAGGCCGGCGCGATGGTGTTTCTGGTCTGGATGGGCGCCATTCATCTGGCCCACGGACTCCCGCTGGCCATGACCGTGCTGGTTTGGCTCCTCCTCATCGCGGCCAACGCCGGCCTCGGGCTTATGGGGGCGAGCCTGTTCTTCCTGCTGGAAGTTAAGAATGGCCAAGATCCCATCACCTGGATCTACCAGTACCTGATCCAGCTTGTCTCCGGCCTCTACATCCCCCTGGCCGTCCTGCCGCGCTGGCTGCAAACCGTGGGTCACGTGCTGCCGCAGACCTTCGTGTTTGCGGCCATGCGGATGCTGGTGCTGACGGGAGCGCGAGGGTCTCCAGTTTCCGCACAGGTGTGGCCCCTTGCCGTCGAGAGTGTCCTGCTCCTGGCATGTGGGACCGCGATGATGAACGGGGCCCTGCGTCGGGCCGAGCGGGTGGCCGGTCTCGGTGTCGTGGTGTAGCGCCTATCGAGGACGTGGGTACGGCTTCGCGCCGGAGCGGACGGGCCTGCCTGACGTCCCCGGGCACGGCGGGCCAGCGTGCTGCTCTTCGCGTTATGCGTATCTCCTACGACAGCATATGCCAGATGAGGCCGGACACGGTCGAGAGGGTGTCGATGCCGTAGCCTTCCGACGGATTGCCATCTGACAGCATGGCCAGGACGTAATCCTGCCCGTCGCCCGCCACGTGCCCGATGCTGTTGATGACCCAGCCGCCTCGGATCGGAAGCCACCCGTTCTTGAGGGCGACCGTCACATCGGCGGGCAGGCCGACAGAGACCCCCCAGCGTTCGTAGGACACCACGTTTTCCATCAGGTTCTCTGCATAGGCCGTGGACGCAGGATCCAGGACGCCGTTCGGATAGGCAATCAGCTTGAGCAGCCGCACCTGGTCCAGCGCTGTCGTCTCGGTGAGGCCCCAGGCGGCGTCCGGCGTCGTCTGGGACATCCCCGCCGCGGCGAGGATGGGGCCGAGTCCGGGCGCTCCACCGAGGTCGTTGAATAGGATCGTGGCATCCTGATTGACGCTGGCCTCAATCATAGGCGCCATTACGGCCTGCTCGCTCACGCCAGGCGGCGTGTGGTCCTCCTCGGACCGGTACAGCAGGGCTGCCATGATGGTGACCTTGACGATGCTGGCAGTGTCGAAGCGCGCCGTGGGATTGTAGACGTACGTGGTCCCGGTCTTCGCGTCGTACAGCGCCAGCGACACGGTGCCGAGGCGTCCGCCGAGATAGGCGGTGATGGACGCCGGGAAGGCCAGGACCGCACCCTGCCGCGCCGCAGCAATCGCGCCAGCGAGAGACGTCATCACGACATGGTGGCTCGCAAGCTCGCGCGACGGCGAGAGAGCCAGATACTTTCCCGCCGCGGTGAGCGCGGTGCGAACCGCTCCGGCGGTGGAAGAGCCGGGATAGAGCTGCATCTCCAGGCTTTGGAGCTGGCCTTCGGCGGCGACTACGTCAAGCGGCTCACCCTGCACCTGCCCGCCGCTGGCGGCTGAAAGTGCCTGCAGGTTCGCTTCCAATGACGCCCGGTCCTGGACGTAAGCGGCGGCGAGGCGATTCCAGGCCGTGGGCGTCCGGGATCGCTCGATCGCGCGCGTGACGGACCCCAACACATCCGGGTGCCAGCGCACACTGGCCTCCGCCCAGCGGCGTCCGGCACGAAGCGCCGCGAGGCGGGCGGTGCGGAATGCCCGGACCCGGGTGGCCACCGTGGCCAGGATGAGATTGTGAAGGGATTGGTGGGTGACGGGGGGCCCCAGCCACACCACCGGGATGGGGCCGACATGGTCCCGGGCGACACGGGTCAGCCGCGCTTCAAGCGGCGCGAGGCTCGCAGTCGGCACCCCGTCCCGGGCCAGTGTTGCCCACCGCGCCTTCAATCCCCGGACGGCCGTGTTGAACGAGTCAACGCCGTGACGCGCCCACGCGGCACCCCCGGCTAGACCCAGCACAGCGGCGAGGACGAGAGCGAGGGCACGCCACCGCTTCCCGGACGGCGTGGGATCAATCAGCGCCTGGTGAGGCGTCGGCAGGGCCATCGGCGAGGTCACCTCTCGCCCGTCTTACGCGGCGGGGGAAGGAAAGGTGCCTTAGGACACCGAAACTTTTGGGTGCGGGGCATGCGTGTCCGTCGGTGCGCTCACGGAGATGCGCGCTAAGAGCTCCCTGCGTCGGGTCGTGCGAGTGAGCCGAGGGGGCCGCGTGGCCTTCGTAGGGCCGGTCCGCGCGTCTGGTGAACGCCAGGTTGGCGCCCGGATTAAGAAGCGTCCGAGCCTTTAAGGTTCACTTCATCAATCCTGCGGGTGATTTGGGGGTGGTTCACGAGGTGGTGTCCGCGGCCACCATCACCACCGCGCTGCCGACCAGGTTGTCGCGACGTATGTCGGGGCGCGGTCGATGCACCTGCTGCGTGAAGCGGTCGGAGGGGCAGCAAG
>JBMFXK010000079.1:0-9189 GCA_049964315.1 Clostridia bacterium
CCCGGTCAGCTCCCTCGTCATCGGCATCGCGGGGAGGATGGTGGGTCATGAAGCCGGCGGAACGAACCTGGCCGGGCCGGCACCGATCCGCCGGTAGAAGGCGACGGCGTTCAGGAACGCGTCAAGATGAAGACGCACTGGACCGTCGTCGCACGCCGAGTGCTCGGCCGCCTGCAGAAACCTGCGGCTGAGGCCGCCGGGCGCGTCCGGGTGCGGTAGACGGCGCGGTTCTCATCGGATGTGCGAGCTCATGGGCCAGGCCGCACCGCCGACGCCGCCCATCCAGATGCGCGCGCCGGATGCCAGCGCACAGATGTAGTCGTCGGGCGTGGTGCGTCCCGCCCAGGCCTCAATCTGCGCCGGCCGGCAGTGCGAGCGGACCAGGTCGCGAGGGAGGCGTGATGCACGGTTAGCAGATGCCCGCGTCAGCGAGAGCCGCGAGCCGGATCAGCGCACGATCCCGGCGGCCCTCCGTCCCTCTAGACCTGCGCCTTTACGTTCAGCTTCAGATCCGAGCCCACCGTGATCTTGATGTCGAGACCAGGGTAATCGTGGTAAGGACTCTCGGTCACGACCGTGCTTCCGGGCGGTCCCAGCGCCGCGGCCAAGCGGTTGGCAAGGTATGCGTCACCCGTAAAATCCAAAATGGTGTTGGTCGTGTCGGTGTGCGCGTTGCCCCAGTAGACGCCCGTCACCGTGAATCCCTGGCCGCGCAGCCACGCCGCAACCTGGTCGGCGGGCGCCAGCGAGTTGGTCCCGCTCTCGACGATGATGTGAATGGTCTTCCGCAGGGCCGGCGTCAGCGGCTCGTTCAGCACGTATTCACGGACCATGAGCGGAATCAGGTTGGTATCCAGCTGCCAGTAGTCGAGTGTCTGGTGCATGTAGGGATCCACGGCGGTGAGGGGGCTCCCGGGAAGGGTCCCATACTTCACCTGATTGAGATGGAGGTGCGTCCCCAGCAGGCCGAGGGCCACCATCTGGGTGTCGCTCAGGTTGGTGTAAACGATGTCCTGCCGGAGCATGCTGACGACGGCAGGAATGTGCGTCAGATACCGAGGCGTGAGCAGCTTTTTCAGGATGAGTTTGATGATGTACTGCTGCTGCTGGATGCGGCTGATGTCCCCGAGCGGCTCAGCCCGAAATCGCACGTACTCCAGCACCTCGCGTCCGTTCAGATGCTGGACGCCAGGCTTCAGATGGATGTCGAGGGCATTACCGTGTCCGCCGTAATTCATGGCCTGGGTCACGTCGACGGTCAGGCCGCCCAGGCTGTTTATGATGTTCTCAAAGTTCCACATGGTGGTCTCCGCGTAGTAGTCCACGGGAACGTGCAGCGTCTCCTCCACCAGCTTCACCGCCAGCTTCGGCCCGCCGAAGTAATTGGCCTCGTTGATCTTGGTGAGCCCCACCTTGGGAATGTAGACCCGCGAGTCTCGCGGAATCGACAGCACCGACGCGGTGTCGGTCTTCGGGTCGATGCTGACCAGGATCATGGTGTCCGTGCGATCCCGGACGTAGGGATTGGTCACATCGCGGTTGTTGATGATGGCCAGCGCGTTGCCCAGCAGCAGGATGGTGACGCGGTTGCGGAACGCGGGCGGGTTCGTGTGCGCCACCTTGGCGGAGAAGGCCGCCTGGAACGAGAGCAAATGGCGCACGTAAAGCCCGCCGGCCGCCAGCAGCACCAGCACACCGCCCACTATAAAGGGCCAGAGGCGCCGCTTCCTCTGCGGCTTCGCGTCGTCCATCTCACGTGCAGGAACGCCGCCCGCGTCCCGGTGGTTACAGCCCAATTCAGCCCTTCTTCAATCAGAGTCGACTCCAGGCTGCTCAGGTGTGCGTGCCGGTTGGACCGAAAGCCCCGCAAATCACCCACCAACGGCAGGCGCGGGCGCCCGCCGGCGATGCCAGGATCCAGGCAGAGAGTGACGGAGGCTATGCCATGTCAAGTTTGTTGGAACCCCAGTACCGCGCCGCGTCGGGAAAAGTCGTGCTGCGCACCGGGGAGAGCGCGGAGATCCGCCCGCTCCGTCCGGATGATGGAGAACTGCTGGAACGCTTCATCAGCGCGCAGCCCGAGGGGGCGTGGGCGTTCCGCTTTCTGGGAGCGCTGTGTCCGGAACATATCCTGGACGCCCTGATGCGGGCCGGCTCCCCGGATGGTGTGTCCCTCGCCATCGTGCACGAGTCCGCCACCGGTCCGGAATTGCTGGCCGTGGGCTCTTTCGCCCGCCTGCCGGATGACCCGGCGGCGGGGGAGGCCGCCGTCATCGTGGACGATGGCTGGCGGCGCCGCGGGGTGGGCACCGTGCTGATCGAACGGATCACCCTCGTCGCCATCCGCCACGGATATACGCGGCTCGTGGCCGTCCTGCATGCGGAAAACCGCGCCATGCTCGAAGTCCTCCGGAACATCGGCTTCCCGTATACGGTGGCGAGGATCGCGTCTGCGCCCACCGAGCTTCAGGTGGAACTGGTGCTGGACAGGACTGCGGACGCCGTGATCCCGTTTCAGGAACGGGAGCGCATTGCGACCGTCGCCTCACTGCGGCCGCTGCTCTATCCGCACGCGGTTGCCGTGGTCGGAGTGTCCAGGAGTCCGGGCGGCATTGGCCGTAAGATTTTCGACAACCTCATCAGCGGTGGGTTCGCGGGGCCGGTTTACCCCGTCCATCCATCGGCCGCGAGCATTGCGGGCTTCACGGCCTATCCGTCGCTCTCGGCCCTGCCGCAGGCGGTCGACCTCGTGGTGGCGGCCGTGCCCGCCCCGGCCGTTCAGGGCGTGGCCGAGGAGGCCGCGCGCATCCAGATCCCGGGTCTTGTGGTGATAAGCTCGGGCTTCTCCGAAGAAGGCGCCGAAGGGCGTGAGCGCCAGGACAGGCTGGTGGCGACGGTGCGGCGGGCGGGCATCCGGATGGTCGGCCCAAACTGCCTCGGACTCGTCAACACCCAGGCGGACGTCCGCATGAACGCGAGTTTTGGACCCGAGCCGCCCCCTCCGGGGCACATCGCCATCGCCTCCCAGAGCGGAGCTCTCGGTCTTGTCCTGCTGGAATATGCCCGCGATCAGGGGCTGGGTATCTCGAGCTTCGTTTCTCTCGGCAACAAAGGAGACGTGAGCTCGAATGACCTCATCCAGTACTGGGAACAGGATGACGCCACCCGTGTCATCGCGCTCTACCTGGAGTCGTTCGGGAATCCGCGCCGATTCGCGCGGATCGCCCGGCGGGTGGCGCAGCAAAAACCGCTCATGCTGGTCAAGGCCGCACGCACCGCCGCAGGGGGACGGGCCGCAGCCGCCCACACCGCCTCGCTTATGTCCAACGACGCCGCCGTGCAGGCCCTGGTCGAGCAGACCGGCGTCATCCGCGCCGACACGCTGGAGGAACTGTTTGACGTGGCCGCGCTGCTGACCCGGCAGCCGCTGCCCGGTGGCCCGCGGGTGGCCATCGTCACCAATGCGGGCGGACCTGGCATCCTGGCGGCGGATGCGCTCACCGCCGGCGGGATGGACGTTCCCACGCCCAGTCCGGCCCTTCAGGAGCGTCTTAGGGCCACGCTGCCAGAAATCGCCTCGGTTCAAAATCCCATCGACATGACGGCCGGGGCAGGACCCGCGCAGTACCGCCAGGTTATCCGGGAGGTGATGGCAAGCCCGGAGTTTGATGCCGTGCTGGTCATCTTCATCCCGATCGAGATCGTGAATCCCGACGCCATCGTGGACGTCATCCGCGAAGAGGGGCTGGCCTCCCCTCCGTCCGGTGAGAAAAAACCCGTGTCTGCTACCCTGATGGGAGGATCCCACCAGGTGCTGGGTGCCCCCTCGTCGGGCATTCCCGTATACCGGTTTCCCGAGTCGGCGGCACGCTCGCTGGCCACCGCCTACCGTTACGCCAAGTGGCGGAGCAACCCTCCCGGTCAACCGCCGGACACGCTTGCGCGCATGGACTGGACGCGCGCCCGGCGCATCGTGAGGGGCGCCCTCGAAAAAGGGGCCGGCTGGCTTGGCGCCGGGGACGCGTTTGCACTGCTGGATGCGCTCGGCATCCCGACCCTCCCGGTCCACGTGGCCCGGGACGCGGAGGAGGCGGTTCGGGTCGCGCGCGGCATGGGCCGTCCGGTGGCGGTGAAGCTTCACTCCACCTCGCTTCTTCATAAGAGTGACCGCGGCGGCGTGAAGCTCGGCCTCAAGGGAGATGGCCGCGTGCGTCAGGCCTGCGCGGAAATCGCGGAGGAACTTCGCGCACGGGGTGAGCTTGACCAGCTGGAAGGATTCCTGGTGCAGGAAATGGCGCCGGACGGCGTCGAGGTGCTCATCGGAGTGACCACCGATCCCGCCTTCGGACCGATGGTGGCGTTCGGACTGGGCGGCGTGCAGGTGGAAGCCTTGCATGACGTCACGTTCGCGCTGCCCCCGCTGTCCGAACACGACGGGCGGCGCATGGTGGAAGGGATCCGGGCCCATGCCCTGCTTGAGGAGTTTCGCGGCCGGCCCGCGGTCGACGAAGGGCAGTTGGTGGACACCCTGCTTCGCATCGGCCTGCTGGCGGATCGCATCCCCGAAGTCGTGGAGCTGGACCTGAACCCGGTGATGGCGCTTCCCGCCGGACACGGCGTCCGCGTCCTGGACGCCCGCATCCGGGTGGAACCGGTGCGCGACTAGCAGCGGCTGCCTGAACCCAGCGTCGCAGGCGGAGCGCTGCCCGATGCAGAGACTCCCGCTGCCGCGGGTGGAATACCCGGCAGCGAACCCCGGCTATTCCACCACGCGCGCGCAGGCCGCGGTCCAGATCACCGGCCGTCCGACGGCGGGGGATCCGGCGCCGCGGCGTCTTCGGGTCCCGGGGACTCAGGTTCCCAGGGCCAGACGGGTTCGGCCTCCTCCTCCAGAAGACCGTTCGCGGTGTCGGCGGGTTCCAGGTCGTCAGGCGGCGGCTCTACCAGAATGACGCTGCCCGTCTCATCCTCGCGGACGGCAGGCTCCGGCGGGGCCGGGTGCATCATCGCCTCGATGGCCTCGGCCAATGCGTCGGGGTCTTCCCAGGCCAGATAGTGACCGGACGCAGCCATGAGCCGCCAGCGGTCGCCGGCACGGTCCTGGAACGTGCGCCGTACCATGCCGATCGGTGTCCAGCCGTCAAATTCCCCTGCCACCACCCCGATCGCCACGGACGCCGGCAGCGCGCCCACCTCCTCGGCCATGGCCCGCAGCCGCACAAGCCCGGCGCTGCGCGTCGTGTGAGCCATGTCGCGCGCCAGCATTGCGGTGTCTTGCGGTGGGATGGGGCGGCTCATGGAGGTGACCAGCAGGTCGGAGAGCCACCTTTCATCTTCGATCGCGTTGTGCCACGTCTCCATGCGCGATCCGGTCACGGACGGGGCCATCAAGATGAGACCGCGAACCAGATCGGGCCGCAGCATGGAGAGCCGGAGCGCCACCCGCGCACCGTAGCCGTGACCGGCGACAAACACGCCCTGTCCCACCACCGCCTCTGCCACCAGCGCCGCGTCCTCCGCGTCGCGGGTGAGGCTGTAGCCGTACTCCGGCCTGTCGGAGCGGCCCGACCCTCGGGGGTCGTAGCGGAGGGGACAGAGTCCCCGGGCCTCGAGGCTGGGCGTCAGGGCCTCGAAGAACATCCCGGACGACAGCCAGTCCGGGATCAGGAGGACGGGGTCGCCGAGTCCCGGTTGCAAGACCCGGATGCGCACCCCGTCCTCTGCCATCACGATCATGTCGATCCCTCCCCCGATCGGACAACGCTTGCCGTCTGTCCATGCTATGCGGGGCGGGTCACCGACACGCCGATCCTGATCTTTAGGCCTGCAGGCGCCGGACCACGTCTTCCACCATACCGGGGAGGGCGGGGTCGAGAGGCGGGAAGGTGAAGCCGAGCTTCGCAGCTCGCACGACGTCAACCCGGTGCTCGCCCGGCAGGGTGTACGGAGACAAATCCGGATCGTCGTCAGCCGCCTGATGAATGCGGGCTTCCCGTCCCAGGATAGCGGCGATCCGACGCGTCATCCCGGCCGCATTGTAGTACCCGGGGTTGACCACATTGAGGGGCCCGTCCTCCTCCATCTCCAGGCCGGCGAAGTACAGCGCCCGGCCCGCGTCCCATGCGGTGATGAAGCTGGCCGTATAGTCGGGGTCGTGCACGCCGACCGACCGTCCCTCCAGCACGTGACGGACGTGAAAATCAAAGCGCTCGGTGTAGTCGTCGGTACCGGATACGACAAAGCTGGGGCGCGCCAGCACGACGGGGCAGGGCGCGAACCGGACCAGATAGGCTTCCGCCTGCCGCTTGCCTTCCCCATATTCGTACGCGGCGGCGTCAAGGTCGACCGGGTAGTCGCTCGGGTCGAAGTCGTCTTCCGTGATGAGACCATCGTGGGCGTCGTATACGGAACCCGTCGAGCAGAATACGAGCCGTCCCATCCGGTCGCCCATGGCGTCAAGGAGGGATTTAGCCTCGCGTGGGTTATAGCCGATCTGGTCGTAGACCACGTCAAATTCACGACCCCACAACGCATCCTTCATCGACTGCGGATCCGTTCGATCAAGCCGGATGCGCGCGACCGTACTGCCCAGGTCGTCCGCCCTCATGCCCCGCGATGCGACCGTCACTGCGTGCCCGTGTTGGAGCAGCTCGTTGACGAGCCGCCGGCCAAAGAAACGGGTGCCGCCCAGTACAAGAATCTCTGCCATCCTGTCCTCCTCCAGCATGCATTCTGCAATCCTTCTCCCTGTTCGGAACCACGGTGGCCAGCACCTGTCGGCGGCGGGCTGTACCAGTTGTCATCAGCCCCGCGGCCCCGTACAGTAAAGACATCATCCTCATCACCCCCAGCGCTCCGCGCGGGAAGGAGACCGCCATGCTTCGCATCAGGGGCCGCTCCGGCCACGGCGTGTTCTTCCTGTGTGCACCCAAGGCGGGACTCTAATCCTGTAGAGGCACCCGTCTGCCCTTTTTGAGCCGGCGTGCCCTTGCCGTCCGCAGCCCCAGCGCCCCGGCGTCAAGTCAAATCGTTCCCACGCCTTCTCAAGCCTGCTATGGAGGATGGAGTCATGCCGATCCCGCACCAGGAGATGCGCCGCATCATCAAGCGCCGGATCCGGGGGCTCGAGGGGTCCGCCCGCGTCGACGTTCTGCGCCAATTCCTCGACGAGTTTCCGGGCTACTACAACGGTCCCTACGGGGAGCTCAGGAAGTGGGTGCTGGCACTGATTGACGAGGCGAACCTCCGAGGCGAGGTCCGCCACCGGGAGTCGTTCTTCCTCGCGCGGCAGGGCGCGGCCCAGGTGGTGCTTGTGGGACCGCCCAACGCCGGCAAGTCATCACTGCTCCACGCGCTCACCGGACGCCAGGTCGCCATTGGAGACTATCCGTTCACCACCCTCCGGCCGGTGGAAGGCATGGTGGCGGTGGACGGCGCCCAGATCCAGCTGATTGATCTCCCGGGCCTCATCGGCGGGGCCTCGGACGGGAAAGGCGGCGGCAAGTCCGTGCTGGCCGCAATCCGCATCGCGGACGCCGCCCTGCACGTGGTGCCGCTGACCGAAGAGGGGCTGGACGAGAGCCGCGTGGTGGCGGCCGAGCTTGATGCCGAGGGCATCGCCGTACCGCGCGGTCTGGTGGCAACCAAGTCGGACCTGGACCCGGACGGATCCAGGCTGCAACGCCTGCACTCGGCGTTTCCGCACGACCCTGTGGCAGTGTGTTCCACCACCACCGGCGACGGGCTCGAGACCGTGCGCGCGCTGGTCTGGGACCTCTCCGGGCTCATCCGGGTGTTCTCCAAGCCGCGGGGCGGCCGGATCTCGAGCGACCCGGTGGTGCTGGACGGCGGGTCGACCGTGGCAGACCTGGTGGGACGCCTGAACCGTGCCTGGATGGGCAAGGTCCGCTTTGCCATGGTGACGGGATCGAGCGCCAGATTTGCGGGCCAAAGGGTGGGGCTCGATCACGTCCTGCAGGATGGAGACGTGGTGGAGCTGGCCCTCGACTAGCCACCGGACCGGCTCCCAGCCGAGGGCTGTCTCCTATGTGCCGCTCAGCGGTACGGCTCCACGAACTCCCGGTTGACGGCGAAGAATTCCGCCAGGATGGCGTCGGAGTCCTCCGCATCCGGAAACAGCGGGTGGATCAGCATGGATCGGCGCAGCTCGGCGAGACTTCGTGCCAGGGCGGCTCGCACCCAGTAGCGGTAGACCGTGGCCATGGTCAGCACCAGCGGAAACACCGGCTCCGGGAGCGGTCCCGTGTCCAGCGCCAGCACCTTGCCGTTCACGGCGACCGCCGGCACTTCCACCACCGTGTCTTCGGGAATGCCGGGCAGGATGCGGCCGTTGCGCACGTTGACGTAGTGGATGCGGTGGTCATTGGTGACCAGGCTCTGCATGAGGTTGACGACCACCTTGGAGTACCCGAAGCCCCCGCGCTTCTTGAGGAGATCAGGCACCATGTCCATGTCCTCGCGAGCGTAGAGGTCCAGCAGTTCCTTCTCCAGCGCCAGCACCTGCTGCCCGCGGCTTTCGGTCCGTTCATGTAGCTCCTGCAAGCGCCGGCGGGCATGGAAGTAGTACTGGAGGTACCCGTTGATGCCGAGCCCGAGGTCGCGCAGGACGTTTTCGGAAAACGGAAACCCGGGCGACCAGGGCTTCACATCCTGCAGGATGGCCGGCAGCCGGTTCGCGGCGGAGGTTCCCGCCGTCAGCTCCGATACGAAGGTGAGGTGATTCAGGCCCTTCCAGTTCATGGCGATGGACTCAGGCTCGACGCCCAGCGCGTCGGCGGCATGCTGAACGAAGAAGATAGGCGAATTGCATACACCCACCGCCTCCACATCCAGCGCATGCAGGTACTGCGTCATGACCCCGGCCGGATTGGCGAAGTTCATGACGCGAGCATGGGGCGCGTTCTTGCGGATGAGGTCGGCAATGGTCTCGTAGACAGGCACCGAGCGCAAGAAGGCGCCGAGCCCGGGCACCGTGACCGTCTCGACAAACGGCACCTCATGCCGCAGGGCAATGGCCTCGTCCTCGATGCGCATCTTCTGACCGCCCGCCCGGAGCTGGATGAGGACGAAGTCACTCCCGTCCACCGCCGCGGCATAGTCCGTGGTGGTCTCCACGGGAAGGACTTTCCCTTTTCGGGACGCCTGCCGACGGGCCATCCGCGCGACAAG
>JBMFXK010000080.1:0-9178 GCA_049964315.1 Clostridia bacterium
ATCCGGGACGAGGTGGAAACCGACCTGCGAGAACTGGTGAACGCGCTCCGCCAGGGCTCAACCCTGTACCTTACGCCCGAAGGACGGATGACCGAGTCGGGGGCGCTGGGACGGTTCCGGGCTGCGTTGGACCGGCTGCTGCCGGCGGCCCGGAATGTCGCCGTGGTGGGAACGGCGTATGATCCCTGGGCATCACGGAGGCTTGCCCTGTATGTCTCTGTGACCCGTCTCGAGCGGCGCGGCGCTATCCGCGACGAACTCCTGGCGCGCCGCCCCATTACCGTGAGCCAGCTGCTGAGCCAGTACATCATGCAGCATCCTCAAGGAGGCGCGTTGGAGGACTTGGCGGGCGCCGCCCGCGCGTGGGCGGCCGCGGGAGATCTGCCGCTTCCGGCCGAGACCCGGAGAGTCCTCGACCATCTTCGGCCCGTCTTCGACCGCATGTCCCGGCGGGGCATCATCACCCTGAACGCGGACGCATGGGTACGGGGGCCCACAGTTTTTGACCCGCGGTTTCCCCACATCCCCAACATCGTGGAGGCACAGGCCGTCCAGCTTTCCGAGACCCTGCAGGCCATCCGCCGTATGCGGGCCACGCCGGCTGCGGTACCGGAACATGATGCGGGCGCGCCGGCGACATCCTGACCGGGGCGCGGCTCCGTATAATGAGTGCTGACGCACCAGCCGCTCGGCTGGCCATGCCTGCCGGATATCGAAAGAAAGGGGAGGAACCCATGGCATACGACCGGGACACGCTCCGCCGCGAGCTCTCCCACCTGGCCTTCGAGGTCACCCAGAACGCGGCCACCGAGCCGCCGTTTCACAACGAGTACTGGGACCACCATGATGACGGCCTCTATGTGGATGTGGTATCGGGCGTACCGCTTTTCTCCTCGCGCGACAAGTACGACTCCGGCTGCGGATGGCCGAGCTTCACCCGCCCGCTGGACGAGGCTGAAGTTGAGCGCCGGGTCGACCGGAGTCATGGCATGATACGGACGGAAGTTCGTTCAGCCACCGCCGACTCTCACCTCGGCCATGTGTTCAACGACGGGCCCCGCGACAAGGGCGGCCTTCGCTACTGCATCAATTCGGCCGCACTCCGCTTCATCCCCACGCAGGATCTGGAGCGGGAGGGCTACGGGCAGTACCTCGACCTGTTTGCCGGCGATCCGCACCAGTAGCGCCCGCGGCCACATGCCAGCATGGTGATTTGAAGACCGTGTGGCTGACGGGAAGGGGGCCTTGGCCTTAGCGGCATGGCCCTGGCGGGCTTCCGTGACACCGTCGTGCTCACTCTCTGCGCTTCCCAGGCTGTGCGACTTCGGGGCGCACACCGGCTCGACCTTCTGGGCGCGGGCCTGGGGGGCTTTGACCAGGTCGGGCGCTGTGGACCGCCTGGTGGTGGGTGCCATGCCCGCGATGGTGGCCCCTGCGCTACCGCTTTGGGGCGGTGGAGCGTGCTTCGATGCGCTTGCCATGCCGCGCACCACTGCCCGGCGGGAGCGGAACCGGCCAGACCGGCGGAGCGGGAGGCTGCCCGTCGGACCGCACGCTCCGCTGGGCAAGGTCCGCGGTGAAACGGACGCGTCGGCGCCACCTTCCGAGCCGGCCGCTGGTGCCAGAGACAGTCGCCCCTCGGCGTGAGTCACTCCGCCTGGTCACAGCATGATCCGGGCGCTGCCGCCATGGCACCGGAAACGTGTCCGGGGACTTTCCGGAATCGGTGCTCGTCGGATCGTCCGGCATGCGGTTGGGGACGACCTCACGACCCGAGGTTCCTGAAACATTTCTTAACACCCTTTAATCCTGGCGTTCCCCGAATCGGTTAACATCGAGATAGAACGGTTCAGCATTTCTTCAGGAATGCCGCGAATCTGATGTCGAGATGCGGCCCTCCGGCGTCCGTCGGACCACGGACCGCGGATCATTGGAGGGAACGACCGAGAGGAGGAAACTCATGCCGCGTGCAGCCCGCGGTGTCCGTTATGCGCTGGCGCTGGCCATCGGTCTCGGACTCATGTCGAGTGGGATGCTTTCGGCCCACGCTGCCTCCTTACCGACGGTGCCGGCGATTGTCATCGGAGGCTCGGCGGCCGCGGGCTGGAACGATCCGATCGGCCATGGGTACGTGGAGCGGGGCCTGGCCGCGTATGGTCGGGCGGAGGGAATCCGATTTTCCATAACCAATTATGGGATTCGAGGCGCACCCACGGTGGATTCCCGGGTGGCCCAAATGTATCCGCACTGGCTGCACAAGCTGGGCCCGAACGGAGTCGTGGTACTGGCGTGGGGGATGTTGAACGACCTGCGCCTCGGCACCTCGCCGGCCGCGTCGGAAGCCGCCATTCGCCGCCAGATCTCGCAGGCGCTGACCAACGGCGACCTGGTTCTGGTGGTCACACCGCCGGTCACACGTCTATCGGTGGGAAAGTGGCGAATCCCCGAGGCCGATCTGGTGCGGATGGAGCTGAACGTGGCCGCGAGCTTCGACTCGCCTCGAGTGCGCACGGTTGATGCGTACTTTCCGGAGCTCGCGCTCTGGGATTCGCATCACTACAACTACCGTCACTTCATGTACAACGGCTATGACCCGAGTCTCCATGGCTACGTGCTGGCTGGCAGGATACTGGCCAGCGTGCTGGAGAAGAGCTGGAACGCGGGCGTGGCGGTTCCACCCCGTATCGGCGCGACGGCCGTGGCCATCCGCTGACGCCATCAGTCCTGGGCCCGGTACCGCCCCTCCGACTCCCGATAAGGGCGGAGGGGCGGTCGTTTCCAGGCGTGGTGCCCAGCGCCGATCGTGCCTGACCGGCCCGAAGGTGGCAGACCCGTGGAACCTACGCTCGGACGCTCCGCTGGCCGTGGTCCCCGGCCGACAACCTCCCACGGACGCGGCGGCCCTAACCGGCACGCGTACGACGTTTGAACGCAAAGTTCTCGATCCCTGCTACTCCGTCCTGAGCGCTTCGGTCGGCATCAGCCGTGCGGCGCGCAGGGCCGGCAGGACCCCGAATACCGCTCCCACCACGATGGAAAACGACAGGGCCAGGATAACGGCGTTGACGGTAAGCCCGGCCGCGAATCCGGCCAGATGTCCGATAATGCCTGCCGCGATGGCCGCCAGCACCAGCCCGACGGCACCCCCCAGCAGCGACAGCAGCATGGACTCGGCCAGAAACTGCACCAGGATATCGCCGTCCCGCGCCCCCATGGCCTTTCTGATTCCGATCTCGCGGAACCGCTCGGCGACCGTCACCAGCATGATGTTCATGATGCCGATGCCGCCCACCAGCAGGGATATGGCGGCGAGCCCGGACAGGAAGGTGGTGATGGTGGAGAGTGTGCTGGTGACGGTGGACAGGAGCTGACTGTTCTTGGTCACGCTGAAGTCCCGCGTCGGGTGGCGGTGGGTCATGATGCGGGTCACCTCAGAATCCGCCCGATCCACGGTGGTGTTGGACGAGGCCCTCACGACGATCTCGGAGATCTTGTCGAGCCCGGCCAGCTTCAAACCCTCGTTGACGTCCATGAAGACCACGTGCGAGGACTCAGCGGCGGCAATGCCCTTGGTGGCACTCAGGACGGCCACGACCGTGAACTTGGACGACGCCACCATGATGGTGCGTCCCACCGGGTTCTTCACGTGCGGGAAGAGAGTTTCAGCCGCCCCGCTGCCCAGCACCACCCCGCTTCCATGATAGTTGCCGTGCGCGAAGGCGAGACCTTCCAGGGGGAAGTAGGCTCGGGTCGTGCCCAGTACGCTGAGTCCGGTGGAGCCCTGCCCCGGGAGCGAGACGGGCAGCGGCAGGGAGGCTACCGGCGCCACCGACTTAATGGAGGACTGGTGGGCAGCCTGGATGGCGTTGGCATCGGCCACCGTAAGCGTGCTCGGCACCGCACCGCCTGGGCCGAAGCCTCCGCCGCCGCCTCCCCGGAAGTGGTGCGCCTGGTGGCCGCTGGCAGCCGGTGTGGAGGGGGAGATGGTGAGGATGGTAGCACCGAGGCCTGCAAACTGGCCGGAGACATACGAATTCACCGCCGTCCCCAGCGACGTCAGGGTCACCACCGCAAACACGCCGATGACAATGCCGAGTGCGGTCAGGGCGCTGCGGAGCCGGTGGCTCCAGATGGAGTCAAAGGCAATGCCAAGCGCGTTCATGCCGTCACCCCCTGCTGATTAGAAGCCTCCGGGGCCAGGATGCGGTCCTCCACCGGCCTGTCGTGCAGCACCGTGCCGTCCTCCAGCTCGACGATGCGCCCGGCATGCCGGGCCACCAGCGGGTCGTGCGTCACGACCACGATGGTGAGGCCCAGGTCGCGGTTCAGCGCCTGAAATGCGGCCAGGACGGCCTGCCCTGAAGCCCGGTCCAGGGCTCCAGTGGGCTCATCGGCCAACAGCAGATCCGGACCGGGTGCAATGGCACGGGCAATCGCCACCCGCTGGGCCTGACCGCCCGACATCTGGTTGGGACGGCGACGCGCGAGATGGCCGACACCCAGGCGCTCGAGGCTCTGGAGGACGCGTTGCCGGCGATCCGCAGGCTTCATCCGCGCATACACCATCGGAAGCTCCACGTTGGAGACGGCATCCAGCCGGGGCAGGAGGTTGATGCTCTGAAACACAAATCCGATGTGGCTGCCGCGCAGGCGGGCCGCCTCCCCCGAACTCAGCTGGGCCACCGGACGGCCGTCCAGCTGATACGTCCCCGAGGTGGGCCGGTCCAGGAGGCCGAGAATCTGCATCAGGGTCGACTTGCCGCTTCCCGACGGCCCCATCAGCGCGACCATCTCACCTGCCCGGACGCTCAGGGTGACGCCAGCCAGGGCGTGCACGGTGGACTCTCCCTGGCCGTACTGACGCCGCAGGTCGCGGGCGTCGATGATGAGGCGGGCGTCCTTCATTTCCGCGCTGTCATTCTCCACGTTGTTCGCTCCCATCAGATACTCTAGGGTGCCCGCTCGGTGAGCCGTTCACGGTTCCGGATCGCCACGGAACAGGTCGGGGGACGCGGCCGCAATCGCGATGATGCGCTGGGTCAGGCGGACGAGATCTCCACGCTCTTCCGGGGTCAGCCTGGCCAGGAGGCGCTCCAGGCGGTCACGATCACGGTGCTCGGCCTGGTCCAGGATCTGCTGGCCCAGGTCCGTCACGGAGAGGACGTGGCGCCGGCGATCGCGCACATCCAGGGCGCGCGCCAGCCAGCCCCGCTCCTCCAGCGTCTTGATGAACTGGCTTGCGGTCGTGGGTCCCACTTCCATGAGTTCCACCAGATCAGACACGGATAAACTGCCGCGCTGCGACACCGCCATCAGGACATAGCGCTGGAGTCGTGTCAGGGCGTTGCCCGGGCGACCGACGCGCCGCTCTGCCACCAAGCGAAAGAGGTGGGCGCCCAGAATGGCACTGGCCGCCTCCTTGGGGCTTAACGCACTAATGGCCATCACAAACCTTTCGTATATCCTATATAACACCGGACACGCCCGGTCAAGAACGCGAAGGAGCCCGCCGTGCGGCGGGCTCCTTCAACGGCCGGCTTTACTCGGCCGGCCCCTTGAGATGCGTCTCGAACCACCCGAGAATGCGGCGGGCCGCGTCGATGCGGGTTTGAAGACGCCCGCGCACCTGATAGCCATGCGCCTCTTTGGGGTATTCCACCCATGTGACCGGCTTTTTCTGCCAGCGCAGGGCGACGAAAAGCTGTTCGGCCTCGAACACGGGACACGTCCGGTCGTCTCCGCCATGAAGGATAAGGACGGGCGCCTGCACCCGATCTACGTAGGTGATGGGCGAATGCTCCCGATAGTAGTCGGGGATGGCCCAGGGCGGGCCGCCCATATCGGTCTGGATGGACTCCCAGTGATCGATGCCGTAGGCGAGCGTCGTCAGGTTGGACACCGTGGACATGGTGACCGCCGCCTGCTGCGCATCGGGATAGTGGGTGATCATCCAGTTGGTCATGAAGCCTCCGTAACTGCCGCCGTACACACCGATCCGCCCTGCCTCGGCCACTCCTGAGGCGATGAGATGACGGATGAGGGCAGCGCCATCCTCGCCTTCCTTCGGTCCCCAGTTTTCGCGGCAGAGGTCTGCAAACGCCATCCCGAAGCCGCCGCTGCCCCGAAAGTTGGGACACGCGATGGCAAACCCATGGCTGACCGGCAGGATCTGATAGAGAAACGGGAAGTAAGGTCCGACCGCTCCGTGCGGACCGCCGTGAAAGAAAATGAGGGCGGGATGCGGCCGGGACCCGGCAGGCTCCCACACCCAGTTTTCCACGGGCCCGTCTGGGGTGTCCAGCACCACCTTGTACGGTTCCGGCACCGGCCGGCGCTGGCGCAGCCACGGATTCAAATCAGTGACCGGGGTGATGCGCTTTTCTACCAGGTCGATGCGGCACACTTCCGCCGGCCGGTCGTAGAACAGGCCGAGGCCCGCCGCGTGCCGCCCGTCCGGGCTGATGGTGATGCTCGTGGCGTCTTCCAGCACCACCGTCGACCGCCCGTCCATGTCGGTGGCGACAAGCGTCTGACGGCCAGCCAGATTGGCGGTCCACAGCCAGCGACTCTCGGTCCATTCCAGGGCCGGGGCGGACATCCGGCCCGGCACCATGCCCTGGGAGGATCCCCGGTCAAGGGCATGTGACAGGCAGCGGGGTTTCCCGCTGCCGTCGGCGGCCACCACACATAGGTGATAGTCGGCCGTGGAACTGGTGGTGGCGTCATGGTTGTGAAAGTAACTGACGTACCGGCCGTCGCGGGTGTAGCGCGGCATGCGGGCCACGCCATCCGACTGCGTCAGCCGGGTCCAGAGCTTCTGCTCCAGGTCCACGGTGTAGATGTCCCACACCCATTCCAGATCCCAGTCGGTCCGCCGCGTGGTCGACAGGGCGATCGAGCGTCCATCGGGAGACCAGGTGGGGTAGAAGTGATGCCAGGCGGGGTCGCCGATGGCGGTGGCGGCGCCCGAGCTTACGTCTATCACGTACACATTCCAGATCCGGCCGCCCAGGTGGCCAAGCCCGTTTAGATCGTAGCGGACGCGGGTCACGACCCGCGGATCGTCAGCAGCCTCGGCGGCCGGCGCCAGCACTTCCAGCAGCAGCCGGCTGCCGTCTGGCGACCAGAGGGGAAACCGGGGCGTGCCGGAAAACCGGGCGATCAGCTGAGGCGTCGGGTGGTCGAGGTCCAGCAGGACCACGCCCCGCTCACCCTGCACTTCCCCCACGTAGGCCAGACGGCGGCCGTCCGGGGAGAGGTCAGGCGATTCGATCTGGCCTGTCAGGAGGCACCGTGTCTGCCCGCCAGACGGTTGGTACAGGAGATCGGTGAACCGCCGGCCGTCCCTCCAGCGCCCGGTCGTGTAGATGAGGCCGCCATCCGGGGTGAGGAGCGGCGCGCCGGCATCCACCAGCAGGGCGACGTCTTCGGGCATGAGAGGGGGCAGTGTCTCGACGGGCGTGGGGGAGGGTGCAGTGGACATAATCTGCTCCTTTCAAGGCGGACCGCAAATTGCAGCGAAAACGCATCGGGATACCCATCGTCATTCGCCCCCGTCCCAATCGCTCCTGCCCGCCCCACGGCTGCGCTGCGCTAAAGGCGGTGGGCATCATGCCGGCGACCGGTGTTGATCTGGTTGATTTCGGCGGCGGCGAGCCCGACTTTGAGACGCCCCTGTGCATACAGGAGGCCGGCATCCGGGCGACTCAGGCCGGTGAAACGCGCTACACCGACATTGAGGGCACGGCTCAGCTGCGCCTAGCCATCCGCCGTTACTTTGAGCGCTATTATGGCCTCCGGTACGGGGACGACGCGGTCCTGGCGTCGGTGGGCGCCAAGCAGGCCAGCCTGCATGCGCTGCTGGCGCTGGTGAACCCCGGAGATGGGGTCATCCTGCCGGCCCCGTTCTGGGTCTCGTTTCCGGAGCAGATCCGCTGGGCCGAAGGCGTTGCGCGCATCTTGCCCACGCGGGCCGAGCACGCATACCACCTGGATCCGGCCGAGCTGGAACGCGCCATCACCCCGTCGGCGAAGGCCTCATCCTGAACTTGCCCAACAATCCGAGCGGCGCCGTGCTGACACGCCGGGAGCTCTCCGCCATTGCCGAGGTGGTGCGCGCGCACGATCTCTGGGTTATCAGCGACGAGATCTATCACCGGGTCACGTACGGGGCCGAGCCCGTCTCGATTGCCGGCCTGCCCGGCATGCAGGAGCGGACGGTGGTGATCAACGGGGTGTCGAAGACGTATGCCATGACCGGATGGCGGATCGGGTTTGCCGCCGGTCCGCGCGATGTCATCCAGGCCATGGTGCGCTTCCAGAGCCACGCTACCTCGAACCCCGCCACCATGTCCCAGGCGGCTGCCGCGGCCGCTCTCCTCGGGGACCAGGATTCGGTCGCGAGCATGCGGCAGCGCCGCGACCTTCTGGTGCAGGGACTGAGGCAGATTCCCAGACTCGTGGTTCCGAGGCCGGCCGGCACCTTCTTCGTGTTCTGCGATGCCCAGGAGTTGGAGGGGCGGAGCCTGGATGGTCTCACCCTGTCGGACGGGTCGCAGCTCGCGATGGCACTCCTCCGACGGGCGAACGTGAGCGTCGCGCCAGGGGACGGGTTTGGGATGGATCACGCCATCCGCCTCTCCTTTGCCGTCAGCGACGAGCGCATCCAGACGGGCGTCGCCCGCAGGCAGGAGCTGCTCGGTGGATCCCTCTGGCCGACCTGGCCATGACCCGTCCCAAAACCGGACATCCTACTCTCCGGCCGGTTCCCGCGGCCGGATTGAGGAGGCAGGCTGCATGCTGACCGTTGGTGACCGTTTCCCCGCGTTTTCACTCACCGCCCTGATCCCGGGGGATCTGGGCGCGATGGATAAGGACAGCCCGGACGACTATTTCATGACCGTCGATTCGGACACGGCGCGTGACAGGTGGCGGGTCTTCTTCTTCTGGCCGAAGGACTTCACCTTCGTGTGCCCGACCGAGATTTCCGAGTTCGGCAAGAAGTACCGGTCTTTTGTGGACCGCGACGCCGAGGTGCTGGGTGGGTCGATCGACAATGAATATGCCCACTACGCCTGGCGTCGTCAGCACAAAGATCTGAAGGCCATTCCCTACCCCATGATGTCGGACGTCCGGCGCGAGCTGACAGCCGCCCTCGGGGTTCTGAACGCGGACGGGG
>JBMFXK010000081.1:0-9072 GCA_049964315.1 Clostridia bacterium
CGATTTATCTAGCTGTAGCGTCAGAGAACGGAGGAGGGCGCTGTGAAAGCCGCGACAATTCGTACGGTGCGGGCCATCTTAACCGCACCCGAGGACATTGCGTTGGTGGTGGTGAAGGTGGAGACCTCTGAACCGGGCCTGTATGGGCTGGGATGTGCCACCTTCACACAGAGAATTTCGGCCGTCAAGACCGCTATCGATGATTACCTGGGTCCCTGGGCGCTGGGGAAAGACGTCGACCGCATCGAAGACATTTGGCAAAGTGCCATGGTCAGCAGCTATTGGCGGAACGGGCCTGTCTTGAATGCGGCGTTGTCCGGGCTCGACATGGCCCTGTGGGACATTAAAGGCAAACAGGCGGGGATGCCCTGCTATCAACTTTGGGGCGGCCGAAGCCGCGAGGCGGCGGCTGTCTACCGGCATGCCGATGGCACGGATTTAGAAGAGATCGTCGATCGCGTCCACGCCTTTGTGGAGGCGGGATACCGTCACGTACGCTGCCAGTGGGGAGGCTACGGCGGCATGTCGAGCTCCGGTACGGAGCCGGCTTTCGCAAACCCACGGGTCCATCGCCCCGACGGCGCGGTGGACGGTTCCTACTTTGACCCCAGTGAATACCGCCGCCGCATCCCCCGCCTCTTTGCCCGCGTGCGCGAGGAGTTTGGCCACGACATAGAAGTCCTCCACGACGTGCACGAGCGGCTGATTCCCTCGGAAGCGGTCAAACTGGCCCAAGCCGTAGACGAGTTCGACCTGTTTTTCTTGGAGGACCTGCTGGCCCCGGAGCAGGCAGCGTGGTTCGATCGCGTGCGCCAGGTGAGTACAGTCCCGCTGGCGATGGGAGAACTGTTTACCCATCCATTAGAGTGGCTGCCGCTCATCGAACGTCGCGCCATCGACTTCGTGCGGATGCACATCAGCCAAATTGGCGGCGTCACGCCGGCGCTGAAAGTGGCCCGCGTCGCCGAGAGTTTTGGCATCCAGACGGCGTGGCACGGACCCGGTGACGTCTCCCCGGTCGGCCATGCCGCCAATGTGCACCTGGATGTCCACTGCCCCAACTTTGGCATTCAGGAGTGGGGAGGGTGGGGCGAAAAGAGCGCGGAGGTCTTTCCCGGCTTACCCGAGGTGCGCAGAGGATACATCTATCCCAACGATAAGCCTGGATGGGGCATCGACGTAGACGAGGCAAAAGCCGCGCGGTACCCGGTGACCATCGCGAATCCTGGCTGGACCCTGGCCCGTACACCCGATGGAACGAGCGTGCGCCCGTAAGACTCGCCGCGGCAGAAACCCCGAGCCGTCCTCGTCGAAATCACCCAACGGCCGGTGGGTCATCGGCCGATCGCCGCCCACACGTGGGTCGAGGGGGGCTTGAGGAACCGCTCCGTGTCGGCGCAGCAGTGGAGTCCCTGCTCTCGCTCCCGTGGAGGAAAAGCAGGGCCCGCGCCCACCACACGCGAGATCCCCTGCCTTCCGGCCCGCTGCAGCCGGTGTTCGTCAACCACCGCGTGAACGAGGCGGTGCCGAAGGATCGCAAGGTCCAGATCTGGATACACGAGGTGGCCGCGAGTTCGAAGACCCGTGTCTTTAGTTCGGTGCAGTGAGGTTCTTTATTCCGAACACGAGGACGAGGACCCCCTCGGTGAGGGGGGAGGGCCGGCTGGTCCCCAGCCGGTCGGGGTAAGGGAAGTCCACCTGAAGCGCCGCGGCTCCGTAGCGGGCGACTACCGGTTGGAGCTCGTTCCAGGGCCCTTGCAGCATGATGGCCACTTTCCCGGCACCCCAGGCGCCGACCCATCCTCCCCAGATGGTCCAGCCGGGGGTGGGATTCCATGCCGGGCGCCACCCGAAGTCTCGGGGGACGAGACGGTGCGCCGCCAAAACCGAGGCGCTTAAGCGGGCGAGGGGCCGGCCCTGCCTCAGGTACGTCTGTGACGCGCGAAGGAGCATGGCGACTTCGCTGAGGTAGACTTGTCGGTCCGCGCGCAGCACGAACCAAGTGGTAGAGCTGGTGGCGACGCGCAGGTGGGCCGGAACATCCCAGATTGACACACCCCCCACCGTTCCCTGGTACGAGAGGCCGGTTCTATGGGCGAGTGTCCTGAGATGTACGGAGGGATGCCGAGGTCCGATGACATTGCGCACGCCACCGAGGCGCAGCATCGCTTTGAGCTGAGCCTGGGCGATCGCATCGGTCGGGGTCACACCGTCTATAAGCGCCGGCATCACAGAAAGGCCGTCCCACGGCAGCGGAACCTCCGGAGCGAGGTACCCGTCGGCCAATCTAAAGTAGAAGTGCGACGCAGCCTGAAAAAAGGACCCATCGCCAAGATGGCTTGCCGGCAGAAACAGCACCGTCTCGTTCCGGACGAGGCGCCGCCGTATCTGGCGACTGGTAAAGAAGGGCGGCACCGTAACCGCACTCCAGGTGAACGGCGCGCCGATGATCGGCACGAGGGAGAGCAGCGCCGCCCCGGCGAGACCCCAGGCCCAGGGGCGAACGCGTCCCTCTCGCGCGAGGTATGCGGCGGCCAGGATGCTTGACAGGAGCGCGACGTACATCATGAAGCGCCCCGGGAGCGCGTACGCCAGGATCGGATACAGGCTGAACACGCTCCACGGGAGCGGAATCAGGGGCCGGCCGGCGACCTGCAGCACGGGCCCCAGGGTTGCGATGAGGAGCGCCATCAGCGTGTACGCGGCGATACGCACCCACGGGAGCTTCCACATCCGCACTACGGCCAAGGTAACGAGGGCGATGAGGAAGATACCGAGATATCCGCCCTGCTCTGCGAGGTTACCGGCGGAGAACAGGCGGCTTAGGGATAGGAACAGGGGGCCAACCCAGTTCAAGGCGCTGGGCACCACCAGACTTAAAAGGTCCGTGGAATAGCTGGTGCGTGTCGCCGCGCTGATGTGAAACGGCGCATGTCCGATCAGCGTAAAGAGCACGGGAGCGAGCACCACGAGCGCGAGGGCGTACCCCACTTCAATGGTCGTCAGGACGGGACGCATTCGAGGCGGGTCCCTGAGGACCACGGCGGCGATCACAACGAATAGACTTCCGAAGAAGGTCACCGTGGTGAAGAGTTCAGTGGAGATGAGGAACTGGCTGATGAGAAGACCCGCCAGCAATACAGCCGGGCCCAAGCCGACACGGGCGGGGAATCGGCGCCACACACGCACCACCACGAGAACCATCAGGGGGATCAGACATGCCATGGTCAAGAAAGGATGTCCCTGGGTCTGCCCGACCTCGTAACTGGAGAAACCCGTGAAGTACCCTGCGGCCAGCGACGGCAGGTATGCGCCGTCGGTCAGTTCCATGGCCAGCAGGAACGTTGTGAAGGCGGTGAGTGTGGGTGCGGAAAGTGCAAAGACATTGTACGAAACCACCGGGCCGTCAAGCAGTGTGAGGGGTGCGAGCACGATGCTCGGCAGGGGAATCGAGGTGGTCCACCCCAGGTTGATGGGGCTGTCTCCCCAGACGCCGGTGACATGGAGAGGATTCAGCCCCTGTGCGATAGCGTGTGGCCACCAGGCGAGCGACCACATGAATATGTCGAGCGGGTCGGTGCCGACCCCGACGTACCGCGTGCCAAAGTGCCCGACAAGTGGGATCCCCCAGTAGAGAAAGGCCAGCGCAGCAAAGATGCCAAGCGCCAGCAGGGACCGCGCGATAGATGCGGGGGCAGTCGCGGGGCCCGGAGACTGCGACGCGGCCTTGCGCTGCGCGGCCAGCGACCTCCAGCTGTGTCGCATCGATTACACCAGGGGCTTCATATCTGGGCATCTGCTCCCTATGCATGTGCTGCCGGTGGAGGCCGCTCGTACGCATCGCGCCGATGGCCGCGAGCACAATCGCCGCTTGGAGCGCCGGCATTTCCAAAGTCATTTAATCACAGCCGTCTGAAATGTACGTCCCGGGGGTAGTCTCAGCGTGGTCCCCGCGGAGCTCTCCTCCGTCTTCGCATGAGCTGTTGAAGGGATGAAGGCGCCACGACCGACATCTCGTCGCCCGATGTAACGGGCAACGTACACCTGCGCGTGCGTCCCGGGGACCGGCTGTCGTCTCCGACAGAGGGTCCGAAGTTACAGCATCATGGATCGTCAAGCCCATCCCGTGCACAAGGGGGCCGGTGGAACCCCAGACACCACGCGGGCCCAGTGACGACCCCCGCGTGACAGCTTGTCTCAAGATCAAACGGCGTGGCCCCACCCGCGCCAGGGCGCTGGGCACGCGGGGCGTGGGGGACCCTTCCTGCCTGCTGGCGAGCAGGCTGCTACTTTCTGAGGGACTTCGGAAGCCGGCTCGCGGCGGCCTCGTCCACATACCAAGTGACGCAGGGATGGCCCACCAGTACCGTTGCCGGATAGTGGAGGGACGGTCCGCTGGTGATGACCCGGGCGAGAATGTCTGCCTTGCCGTGCCCGAAGACGACGACGGCGATGCGGCGTGCCTCCATGATGGTGCCAAGGCCCATGCTGACGGCCTGGCGGGGGACGAGTGCGCCAGACTTCCGAAAGAAGCGCGCGTTGACGCGCCGCGTCTCACTCGAGAGGTCCACCACATGTGTGCGAGTGTCCCACGCCGCTCCCGGTTCATTGAAGCCGATGTGCCCGTTGGGTCCGAGCCCCAGAACCTGAAGGTCTATCCCACCCGTCGCCCTGATGGCGCGCTCGTAGGCGTCACAAGCCGCTGTCCAGTCGGCTGCCATACCATCCGGAACGAAAGTGCGGCCCGGCGAGAAGCCACCCGGCAGAAACAAGTGGCGCGCCATATAGGTGTGGTAAGACTGGGGATGCTGACGGGCGAGCCCCACGTACTCATCCAAATTGAAGGTCGTGACCCGCGACGCGTCGATGCTCTCAGTTCGGAGGATCGCCACCAACTGCCGGTAAACCGGTACCATAGTGGCGCCGGTGGCGAGCCCAAGCACCACCATAGGGTCCAGCCGGATAGTGTCCGCGAGCAGACGGGCTACGGCGTCCGCCACGTCCGCGGGGGCCGGCAGGATGCACAGACGAGCGTTGCCTACCGTAAGCCCACTCGAGCCTCCCCGTTCAGTCATACCGGATACGCGGATCGAGCAACGCATACAGCAGATCCACCAGCAGATTGAAGAGCACGATGAGGGAACTGGCCACCAAGACCACACCCATAATTGTGGGGATATCCAGGTTCTGCACCGCGGTCCACGTCATGAGCCCGATGCCCGGCCATCCGAATACGGTCTCAATGATGACCACGCCGGAGAGCAGGCCGGCGAGATCCATGCCAGCCAGCGTCACGACGGGAATCAGCGCATTGCGGGTCACGTGCCGGATCGCGACTCCGCGGTCCGAGACGCCCTTGGCCCGTGCCGTCCGGACGTAGTTGGCATTCACGATTTCCAGGATCTCGGTGCGCAGCAGCCGCATGTACCAGGCCGCCCCCGTGATGCCGATGGTGAGCGCGGGCAGGACCAGGCTCACCCACCCTTGTCCATACAGCGGAAAGACAGGAATGAGGTAGGCAAATAGGAAGATGAACATCGTGCCCAGCCAGTAGTTGGGGATGGACATCCCGCCGATGGCGGCAATGGACAGGAAGCGATCGAGGAATCCTGGTGAATGAAAGGCGGCAACGTACCCGACCGTCACCCCGATCAGCAGCTCCGCAAAAAGGGCCGCCACGCCCAGACGCATCGTATTGGGGAGGGCCTGTTCAATCATCTGCATCACAGGCCGATGAGCGAAGTAGGAGTACCCGAGGTTGAGATGCAACAGGTGCCATAGGAAGATGCCGTACTGCACCCAGATAGGCCGGTTCAGGCCCAACGCCTGCTCGATGTTCAGCACGGTTTGATGCGGCGCATGAATGCCGGCGATCACCTGCGCCGGGTTTACCGGCACCAGGTAAATGATTACAAAGTTGATAAGCGTGATGCCGAATACGGTAAGAAGCGCCCAGAGGATGCGGCGGCCCGCGTAGTTCCAGACGTTGTGACTCACTGTGCCACCTCCTCCGCGGCCGCGCCCTGTCTATACCCGCATGGCATCGTTGAGTCCATCCGCGAGCAGGTTGAATCCCAGCATGGAGAGCGCCAGCGCTATCCCGGGGAAGATGAGAATCCAGGGTGCACTCTGGTAGACCTGCAGACCGTCGCTGATCATAGACCCCCAGCTGGGCGTCGGCGGAGGCACGCCGAGTCCTAGAAACGAGAGGCCGGACTCCGCCATGATATTGGTCGACGTGGTGAGGCTGGCAAATACGAGGATGGTCGGCGCCACGTTCGGCAGGAGATGCCGGAACATGATGCGGGACTTGGACGCTCCGCTCGCAATAGCGGCTTCGACATACTGTTCTTCGCGCACCAGGACCGCCTTGCCTCGCACCATGCGCACCATGGCGGGCCACCCCAGCACGCCCAACACCAGGATGACCACCCCGGTTGACGCATGGCCCACTACCGAGACCAGCAGCATCACAAAGAGATAGAACGGAAATGCCAGCATGATGTCGACAAAGCGCATCAAGATATTGTTCCAGCGGGCGGAACTAGTGGCGGCCAAAAGCCCCAGCACGACACCGATGCCCACCGCGATGACGGTCGCGAAGACACCCACCTCCATGGAGACGCGTGCCCCCCAGATGATGCGGGACAGCAGATCTCGCCCGAGCGTGTCGGTGCCCAGGAAGAACCCCGGTACATGCCACTGGGGGCCGACTGGCACACCCACAGAATTGATCCCGTTGGCGAACTGCCTATCCGGCGAGTACGGTGCGATGACCGGGGCAAACATCGCCGTCACGACCATCAACAGCACCAAGCCGCCCCCTGCCAAGCCGATGGGATTCCGAAGGAAGCGGCGGAAGGCGCGACGGCGCGGAGACAGTTCGGCCGGCGCATCTCCGGTCTCTCCGGCCGGCAGGCCCGGAGCTGTGAGCGGGGGTGCCTGAAATTGTTCCGCCATGATCCCTCCTTGCCCGGCAGGCCGCGCCGCCGGGCGGCCAGATCGCCGCCCGGCAGCCGATGCCCGCTACTTCCAGATGAGGTTTTCCTCGATGCCGAGCTGTCCCAGGTACAGGTACCGGTTCGCTCCCACCGGGGCCGGATGCAGGTTCTGCGAGACCAGCAGCGTGTTGGCCGGAAAGATGAGAGGGATCCACGGCTGTTGGTTCAGAGCGATGGCCTGCGCCTGGTCGTAGAGCGACAGCCGTGTGGCCTCCTGCTGGGGTGACATGGCGTTGGCTTCGTTGACGAGTTGATTCACCTGCGGATTGTTGAACCACGCGAAGTTGCCCGTGCCGTCGGCCGCTCCGACGAGCAGCGAGCTGAACAGGTCGGACGGATCCGGATAGTCCATCCCCCACTGAATGATCCCGAACTGCACCTTGTTGCTGGAGAGCGCGGTGATGTACGCGGACAGCGACATCGTGTGGAGCTGAACATTGACCCCCACTGCCTGAAGGTTCGCCATCACGGACTCTGCCTGCTGCACGACGGCCGGGTCGTTGTTCACCGTCAGGGTGAGGGTCAGCTGGCCCGGTTTGTAGCCCGCCTGGCGCAACAGCGCCTTGGCCTTGCTGGGGTTGTAGGGAATCGGTGGCAGATGCGACTGCGATCCCGGATACCCGGGGGGCAGGTACTGGTTCGCCACCACTGCCTGACCGGCATCCAGAGACACCAGGCGCTTGCGGTTGACGGCATAGTTCAACGCCCGCCGCACGAGCACGTTCTTGAAGGGGCCGGAGCGGACGTCCATGAAGTAGAAGTCGACCGAGCCGGTGTCGGCGAGCACCACGAGGTCCTTCTTGAGCGTCGGACTGCTCTCAATAGAGGGCATGTCGGCCGGTGGCACAGGCCCCATGGCATCAATCTCACCGCGCTTGAACATCAGGAACTGAGTCTCCGGGTCCGGACCCAGGATGAACTTGATCTTCGAGAAGTAGGGCTCCTTGCCCCAGTAGTGAGGATTGCGGGTCTCGATCAGCACCTGGCTGTGCTTCCATACGGAAAGCTCGTAAGGTCCGGTGCCGACCGCGTGATCCTCGTAGGCCTTCCCATATTCGTTGACGACACGCGGGTCAGCGATATCAGAGGTGGGCATCGCCAGGATGTTCAAGAAGTATCCCTCAGGCTGTACGAGGGTGACCTGCAGGGTATGGGCGTTCAGGGCTTGGAGTCCGCTGACCGACGATGTCTGCCCCTTGGCGTAAGCTTGCGCCCCCTGGATGTCGAGATAGTAGGACTGGGCGTAGCTCGCGCTTTTCGGGTTGATCTGGCGGGTTAGGTTGAAGATCACGTCTTGGGCCGTGAACGGATCGCCATTCGAGAACTTCACTCCCGGCCGGAGATGAAACGTGTAGATCGTGCCACCTTGGGTGACCGTCCAGGACTGGGCGAGTGACGGCGCAATGGTGGTGGAGGTCGGCGCGTAAGTGACCAGCGTGTTGTAGATGCCGTACATGGCCTGGCCAGACTCGAATCCAGGACTCCCGGCCGGGTCCAGCGTCGGTATGTCGCTCTGGTAGGCAAATGTCAATGTCCCGCCATAGCGACCGGTGCTCGATCCCGAGGCGGGAGGGCTGCCGCATCCGGCGAGCGCGACGAGCGTGAGCGCTCCGGCAATCCCGAGAACGGCCTTGGTACCGAAATACTTGGTCTTCATCGGATGTCCCGACCTTTCTTTCTTGCGCGACAGGGGCCAGCGATGAAACGTCGGTCTCCAACCCGGAGACTTGGCGCGTCAGGATGCCCGGTCGCTGAATGGTGGAGCTGAGACTTCGCTGGCCCGCCGCTCCACCAGGAGGCGCGCCACGTCGTGACCTGGCACCAACGGGTTGGCAGCCAGTGCCTGGATAGCCGATTCCCGGTCCCCCGCCAGGGCCGCGTCTACGGTCTTCAGCTCGTAGGCCTTGACCGCCTCGATCCACGAGCGGATGTGTTCTGGGATCGGTTTTGTCAGGGGGAGCGGATGGACGCCGGCAGCATCGACCCGGCACGTGAGTTCCATCACGTTGTCTTCCGGCAAGAGGGAGCCGGCGGCGCCCTCGTGCGGTACGTTGAGGATCACAGGAGCGCC
>JBMFXK010000082.1:0-9039 GCA_049964315.1 Clostridia bacterium
CCCTCGGGGTATTCAACCTCAGCTGATCGGTCTCGAGCGCGGACATCCATGGCGCGCCGTGCCGCCAGAAGCCGGGTCTTTTCGAAGCGGCTCAAAAGGTGCCATTGCATCAGGTCGTCCTCTGACGTCCGCCGGATCGCCGCCAGACCCATAGTCTGCTCCAGGACACGGCCGGCGAGATCGGCGCTCAGGCCAGACAGACGCGTGAGAAAGCGAAACCCTCTCGGTTCGACCGGCTGGTCGGGATCCCACGGCTGAACGCCAATCCGTTCGCCCCATGCCGAGAGGCTCTTTGCAATCGGGTCATCCGGGTAAGGTTCGTCGGGCGGGCCATAGTCCCGCCACAGCGCGTCCACCTCGGCCAGCTCGTCCTGCACGTCGGCCATCTGCCACTCCACCATTCGCCCCTCGCGGCCCATCTCCGCCACCATGACCGAGATGTCCTCCTGGGTGCGGGCCAGGAGGCTGCCCCGTCGCAGGACCTGAGCGACGAAGCCCGCGGCCGCCTGGCCTTGCCATTCCTGCAGGGCCAGCGTGGACAGCTCTGAAGCCAGAAGCTTGTCATATTGGACGAGCGAACTGATGGCCTGGGTCGCCTTCACCAGAAGATAGCCCGGGTCATGCAGGACGTAGCGGAGGTTGGAGCGGTACACGGTGACGACGTTGCGGCGTTCCGACACCGCGATCACGAGCGCTCCCGTCTGGCGCGCCACCCGCTCCGCAGTCCGGTGGCGTATTCCCGTCTCCTCTGATCGGAACGCCAGCGTGGGCGTCAGCTGCACGTTGGCGGCGCGGATGTGATCGACCTGCTCGTCGACAACGATGGCGCCATCCATCTTCGCCAGCTCGTAGAGGGCTGACGGGACGAACGGTGCATCCAGTCGGAACCCGCCCTGCATCAAGGCGTCAATCTCGGGTTCCCCGCCCACCACCACGAGAGCCCCGGTGTGCGCCCGGACGATGCTGTCCAGCCCCTCGCGCAGCATGGTGCCGGGAGCCACTCGGCGGAGTGCTTCCACCAATGCCTCATGTCGTGTCATCGTCCGTGGGGTCCTCCACTCTCTGCCCGCTTCCTACCCCCAGCGCGCGGATAGCGTCCCCGATCCGCCAGACTGGCACCACCGCAAGTGCGGCGGCCCCTTCGTACGGCACCAGGGCCTTGCCCACGCCCAGTTGCGCCGCCTCCCTCAGGCGCTCTTGCATGCGCGGCGCACGGCGCACCTCGCCGGTAAGGCCTAGCTCCCCCGCCAGCACCCAATCGTCCGGGATCGGAATACCGGTCCGACTCGAGACCACCGCGAGGGCACAGGCCAAGTCGACCGCAGGATCTTCCACATCCACCCCGCCCGTTATCTTTATGTATACGTCCCGGTCGTGCAGTCTCTGACCCGCGTGTCGTTCCAACACGGCCAGAACCAGGGCGGCCTGGGCTGCATCAATGCCGGTCACCACTCGACGCGGCATCCCTACGGCTCGTGACACCAGCGCCTGCACTTCCACCAGCATCGGGCGGCTGCCTTCCAACACCGCCGCGATGGCCGATCCCGGAGCACCCCGGGGGCGTTCCGCCAGCAGTGCCCGACTCGGATCGTCCACCGCGACCAGACCCTCTTGCGCCATGTGAAACAATCCCAGTTCGCTCGTAGCCCCGAAGCGGTTCTTCACTCCCCTCAGCATCCGGAACAGGTGCTGGCGGTCGCCCTCAAACATGAGAACGACATCCACCAGGTGCTCCACCACCCGCGGACCGGCGATGGATCCCTCCTTGTTCACGTGGCCGATGAGGAAGACTGGAATCCCGGCACTTTTGGCGACGCGCATGATGCGGCCTGCGACCTCGCGCACCTGGCTCACGCTCCCGGGCGCCGATTCCAAGGCGGAATCCGCCACCGTTTGCAGGGAATCCACCACGCAGGCCCGCCAGGCTCGAGACCGGAGAGCCTCCTCATAGGCGTCCAGATCGGTGCCGTCCATCAAGAAGAGCTGCCCGGCGCCGACGCCGAGGCGTTCAGCCCGAAGCCGGGTCTGCTGAGCCGACTCCTCGGCGGTGGCGTAGAGCACGGGGCCATCGCGGCTCATGAGCGACGCCACCTGCAGCATCAGCGTCGACTTCCCGATGCCGGGATCACCTCCCAGGAGGATGAGGGCACCGGGAACCACCCCGCCCCCGAGCACGCGATCCACCTCGGGAATGCCGGTGGTCCGCCGCTCGATGGCAGCATCCTGGCGGACTTGGTCCAGCAGAACGGGATGGTCGGTACTGACCGCAGCGGTCTTGCGCGGGCGGTCGGCCTGGACTTTCTCCTCGACCATGGTGTTGAAGCTCCCACACCCAGGGCAGCGCCCCATCCAGCGGGGGCTGGACGATCCGCACGCCTGACACACGTATTGGACGCGGTCCTTCAGCAGCTCACCCCCTGTGGCTGGCATTCGCCGGACCGGAATGGACTCCTCTGCCCTGCTGCACGGGCCGTCTGGCGCCCCCATAGCTGTGGGAAGGGGATTGCGGGTGCGACAGGACGGGAAGGAAGGGGATCCATGTTCCGCGAAAGAGTGCACGGAGGTGGGGGTCATGCGAGCCCAGGCAGGGGGACCGGCGCGACCATTTCTCAAGTGGGCCGGCGGCAAATCCCAGCTTCTGCAGCGGTTCCAGGACTACTACCCGGCGGCACTGCACCAGGGCAGGATCCGCCGGTATGTCGAGCCCTTTGTCGGAAGCGGGGCCGTGTTGTTCCATCTGCTGGAGCGGCACCGCTTTGACGACGTGCTCATCGTGGACCGCAATCCAGCCCTCATGACGGCGTACGAGGTGATACAACGCGACGTCGAGAGCCTCATCGACGCACTGGATGCCCTGCAGGCCCGGTTCTGGTCGCGCGCGGGCAGTGACCGCGCGGACCTCTATCAGATGGTGCGGGAGGAGTACAATCGGGGCACCGACGAACCGGTAAGACGGGCCGCACTCCTTATCTTCCTCAACCGCACCTGCTTCAACGGCCTGTACCGCGTAAACCGGGCGGGCGCTTTCAACGTGCCTATGGGGCGGTACGACCGCCCGCTTATCTGTGACCGGGACAATTTGCGCCAGGTGCATCGCACGCTGGAGAACGTTTCCCTGCTGACAGGAGAGTACAGCGAGGCGGAAGCTTACATCGACGAGGCCACGTTCGTGTACTTCGACCCGCCTTACCGACCGCTCTCGGCGACTGCGTCCTTCACCGCCTACCACCCGGGCGTCTTCACGGACGCCGACCAGGAGCACCTCGCCACCTTCTTCCGCAGGATGAGCGAGCGTGGCGCCTGTGTCATGCTGAGCAATTCGGATCCCAAGAACATAGACCCCGGTGACACGTTTTTCGACCGACTGTACGCCGGCTTCAGCATCGATCGCCTTCCCGCCCGCCGGGCCATCAATGCGCGCGCGGACCGCCGCGGTGCCATCACCGAGCTTGTCATCACCAACTACGCCCCTCGCGGCACGGCAGCGCAGCCTGCGGAGGAACACCCAGCCTGAAGGGGATTTTGCGGCCCGGCTGATTCGTCCGGAGACGAATCGTTGCGGCGTGCCCTGGGCCGAAGGGTGTGGGCACGCGGGGAGAAAAATCTGCGCCCGTCCCTGCCGACCCGCTTGAACGGCTCGGTCGCGACCCCGCCGCGATCTTGTGCCAGCTCAGCCTGCCCGGGACCACTACCGACCTGGCGTGGTCTCTGGGCTGCGCGCCATCGGCCGTGAGGCGTACCTGACCGTGCTGCAGCGCTGCGGGCTTGTGAGGTCCTGGCGCGTCGGACGTCGGGTGCCGAACCAGCGCACCGCGCTGGGCACGAGCATCGTGCAGGCGACCGTGCGCCCGCTTCCGCCAGACTGCAGAGTAGCCATGGCCCGCGACCACGTCTCGTGCTCGTGCGACCCAAACACGAGGCGGGCCGCCGATGCGGCCCGCCTGCCGGTGGGGTGGCTGCTACTGCGTCGCTTTGGCCGGAACCGGTGACTTTCCGAACACGATGTGACCGTCCTCAACGTCCACGTAGATGGTGTCGCCCTCGTGGAACTTCCCGGCCAGGAGCTCGCTGGCCAGCGGGTTCTCAACGTAGCGCTGGATCGCGCGGCGCAGCGGCCGCGCTCCGAAAGTGGGGTCGTAACCTTCGCTGACCACGAGCGCCTTCGCGTCATCGCTGACCTCGATGTGATAGCCGCTCTCCTCCACCCGGTCCCGTACCTCTTGCATCATGAGCGTCACGATGCTCTTCAGGTGTTCCGGCTGCAGGCTGTGGAACACGATGATCTCGTCCACACGATTGATGAACTCAGGCCGGAAGGTGCGCTTGACCTCTTCCATCAGCCGGTCCTTCATGTCCTCGTAGCGCACCGTCTGGGTGTCGCGACCGAAGCCGATCGCGCCTGACTTCTTGATGGTCTCGGCGCCCACGTTCGAGGTCATGATGATGACCGTATTGCGGAAGTCGACGGTCCGTCCCTTGGCCTCGGTCAGCCGCCCTTCCTCCAGCACCTGAAGCAGGATGTTGAACACTTCGGGGTGCGCCTTCTCCACCTCGTCCAGCAGCACGACCGAATACGGATGCCGGCGCACCGCCTCGGTCAGCTGGCCGCCCTCCTCGTAGCCGACATAGCCTGGAGGTGCTCCGACCAGTCGGGACACGGCATGCCGTTCCATATATTCCGACATGTCGATCGTCACCATGGCATCCTCGTCCCCGAACAGGGAGACGGCCAGTGCCTTGGCCAGCTCTGACTTACCGACGCCGGTGGGGCCTAGGAACAGGAAGGATCCAATCGGACGGTGCGGGTTCTTGAGTCCGGCGCGCGCCCGGCGAATGGCCTGGGCCAGCGCCGCCACAGCTTCCTCCTGTCCGACGACCCGTTCGTGCAGCTCCTTCTCGAGATTCAACAGGCGGTCCGATTCCTCACCCGCCAACCTCTCGACCGGGATGCCGGTCCAGCTCGACACGATATGGGCAATGTCCTCCGGCGTGACCAGGATGGCCTCCTTGCCCTGACGTGCGTGCCAGGCCTGTGTCTCCTCATTCAGCTGGTTGCGGAGTTTCTGCTCCTCATCCCGCATCTGGGCGGCCTTCTCGAACTCCTGGCCCTGGACCGCCGCCTCTTTCTCCTTCCGGATCTCCTCGAGATGTTCTTCGAGCCGCTTCAGATCCGGCGGGGCTACGTAACTCTTGAGCCGCACCCGGGAAGCCGCCTCGTCAATCAGGTCGATAGCCTTGTCCGGCAGGAAGCGGTCGGCCACGTACCGGTCAGAGAGCCGGACAGCAGCCTGGATGGCCTCAGGCGTGATGTGGACTCGGTGGTGGGCTTCGTAGAGATCCCGGAGGCCTTCCAGGATCTGGAGCGCCTCATCCGTCGACGGTTCCTCGACCATGATGGGCTGGAAGCGGCGCTCCAGGGCCGCGTCGCGCTCGATGTACTTCCGGTACTCGTCAAGTGTGGTAGCCCCGATGGCCTGCAGTTCGCCGCGCGCCAAGGCGGGCTTCAGGATGTTGGCCGCGTCAATCGCGCCCTCCGCCGCACCGGCGCCGACGATGGTGTGCATCTCATCGATGAACAGGATGACGTTCTTGGCCTCGCGGATCTCGTTCATGGCTCGCTTCAAGCGATCCTCAAACTCGCCGCGGTACTTGGACCCCGCCAGCATGGCGCCGAGATCCAGTGCCACCACCCGGCGGTCCTTCAGGATCTCCGGCACCTGGGCATCCACGATGCGCTGGGCGAGCCCCTCCGCCACCGCCGTCTTCCCGACCCCGGGCTCCCCGATGAGGACCGGGTTGTTCTTGGTGCGACGGGACAGGATCTGGATGACCCGCTCGATTTCCTTTTGCCGACCAATCACCGGGTCCAGCTTCTGTTCCCGCGCCATCTGGGTGAGATCGCGCCCGTACAGGTCCAGTGTGGGCGTATTGACCGAGGCGCTCTCACCGGCGGGCTGTCCGTTCCCGCTCTGGCTTCCAGCCATGTGCACCAGCTGGTGCCGCACCTTGTTGAGGTCGGCGCCGGCGGCCAGAAGCACTTGAGCCGCCACACCCTCGCCCTCCCGGATGAGGCCCAGAAGCAGGTGTTCCGGCCCGATGAAGCTGTTGCCAAGCGCCCTGGCCTCTTCACCGGCCAGTTCGAGCACCACTTTCTTGGCCCGTGGAGTGAAAGCCACGTCCTCGTTGGGCCCGATGGACGGGCCCCGCCCGGTAGCCTTCAGCACCTCACCCCGCACCGTTTCCAGATCCAGCCCCAATGACTGCAGGACTTTCGACGGCAGCGAATTGGCCTCGCGGATCAGGCCCAGCAGCAGGTGTTCCGTGCCCACAAAATTGTGCCCCATCCGACGGGCTTCCTCCTGGGCATAAATCACTACCCGTCGGGCCTTCTCCGTAAACTGTCCGAACATCCTCTCGCCCTCCCCTTGCTAAGACCGATCCAAATGTTGCTGGATGACGTCCGCCCGGAGCATGTCCCGACCGGCGGCGTCCAGGTCCTGTCCTGCCATCCGCTGCAGGATTCCCGGCCTCGTCATCGACACCATCTCGCTGAAGGTGGCGCCGGCAAAGGCCTTGAGAAATCCCATGTCCTGTCCCAGCTTCACATCCGACAGGAGTCGGATGGCTTCCTCTGAAGTCAGCACCCGGGCATGGGCCAGGATCCCAAATGCGCGCCCGACCCGGTCTCTGATCATGACTTCGGAATTCTTGCCGAGGAGCTCGCGGGCCTGGCGCTCGCGGCCGGCCACCTGCTGGGCCACCATCGAGAGTCCGTGCACCAGCTCCTCCTCACTGCGACCCAGCGATACCTGATTGGATATCTGGAAGATATGCCCCTCACCTTCGCTTCCCTCTCCGTAGAGGCCCCGCACCACCACACCCATCTGGGCCAGCGCCCCGAAAACCGGACCCGCCTGGCGGGTCAGCACCAGCGCCGGCAGGTGTGCCATGACCGATGCCCGCATCGCCGTACCGAGATTCGTCGGATAGGTGGTGAGGTAGCCGAGCTTCGGGTCAAATGCCCAGGTGAGGCTCTCCTCCAGACTATCGTCAAGGTGGTTGGCGACGTTCCAGGCTTCGTCGAGCTGGAGGCCCGGCAACAGCACCTGCATCCGGAGGTGGTCTTCTTCGAGCACCATGATGCTGATGCTTTCCCGATCGTCGGTCGCCACCTCTTCAAAACGAATCGGATCTGCCACCAGAAGGGGACTGGCCAGGTGCTTCTCCACCAGGACCTGCCGGTCGAGGCCGGAGATGTCCTTCAAGCGCTCGAGCTTTAGATGCCACGCGTCCCGGATCCGGCCCACCGCGGCATCCACCTCGCCCACCAGCCTTTCGCCTTGCTCAGCTGGCAGACTGTTGGGGAAGGAGTAGCCGCGGATGTTCCGGGCGAGTCGGAGCCGGCTTGCCAGCACCACGTCCTGGTCGGGGCCAGTCCCTGTCATCCACAGAGACAGCCGTTGATCACTCATGACCGATCGACCCTTCCCCCGCGCGGGCATGTTCGAGTTCCCGGATCTGGTCCCGGAGTTCCGCCGCGCGTTCAAATTCTTCCTTCTGAATGGCCTCTCGCAACTCGTCGCGAAGCTGTCCGAGCTGGCGCTCCGCTCTAAGCGCACCACCCACCCGATGCGGGATCTTGCCGCCGTGCTCGACGGCCCCGTGGATGCGCCGCAGCGTGGGCTCCAGCAGGGGACCAAACGTCTCGTAGCAGGCGTCGCATCCGAGCTGGCCGGTCTGCTGCAGGTGGGCGGTGGTCCAGCCGCAGCGCGCACATTGAAGCTGCGCCAGGCTTGTTTCCGCCTTCTCATGTCCAGGGACCAGTCCACCGAAAATCTGGCCCAGCTGTGCGGGCCAGTTGACGGCCATCCCCGGCCACGCTCCCTCCTGTTTGGCACACGCCTCACACAACCGCCGCTCGGTCTTCTGGCCGTTTACCACGTGCGTGACGTACACGACCGCCGGCTCCACCCCGCAGCGCTCACAGGTTCCGCCGTTCATGATCTTGCCTCCGGTGCCAGAACGCTCGCCAGCATGGCTCGCAGCAGGCGAGCCCGCAGGCGGTCACGCTCAGGCAGATCCAGGTCCAGGACGGTCCGGTCGACCGCGCGCACCATCAGGACCGCCTCGCGCGTGGAAATGATGCTGGCCTGCAGGAACCGCTCGATGAGGTTCTGCGCGCGTGCCTGATCGATCGCCCACAAGTCTCCCAAGAGCGCCAGCAGGTCATCCACGCCAGACTGCAGGCGCGTGATGCGGATGCCGCCGCCGCCACCGCGGCGGGCCTCCACCAGAAAGCCACGCTCCGGCGTAAACCGCGTCACCAGCACGTACGTGACCTGCGATGGGACGCAGCCAAAGCGCTCGGCAAGCTCTCCCCGCTGGATCTCGAGCACGCCTTCTTCGGCGTCCAGGCGCGCCAGCAGGTAGGCTTCGATGGCATCACTGAGAGTGGCCATGCTTCCTCCTGACTTTGACTGTCTTTGACCTTTATTTTATTCGGCGTTCGGGCCGTGTCAAGGTTGCGTTGACGCAAATTTCCTGCAGGGCTCAATGGGGTCGGTGCGACACCACCCAACCGATGGATCGCACGGAACACCTGGATGTTATGGATCACAAGGCGCTGGGGTCGCCTGGATTCGTTGAGGGTCGCTTGCACAGCCATTGGTATGGGCCGGCCGGTGGTGCAGGAACTACTGGCGGTTCTCAAGGCGGACGCCGACCGTAACCTTGCCGTCACCGAGGCCGAGGAACACGTTCAACAGCTCAGGCGGTTGCCGCGCGCCGTCGTCTGGACCTCGCGCAGGGGGCCCAGGTGCACCAACCCCGGTCGGCCCGACCGCCGCCGTTAGACGATGTACTCAGGAACCACCGTTATAGTCACCTGGCCCCGGGCGGCAAGTCAGCCCGGAGCCGTTTCGTGCTGCAGCCACTCGCGCCGCAGGAGCGACACGCACCAGTGGTCGTAATGTTGCCCGCGAAAGAAGTTTGTGGCCCGCATGACGCCCTCACGCTGACTGCCGGCACGGTCCGTGAGGG